>JBJTEN010000155.1:0-8516 GCA_046092925.1 Phenylobacterium sp.
AACGGGAAAGATCAGGCTGGGCTGCATGGCGGGGTTCAGCAGATTGTCCAGGAACCAGACCGTCCCGAGGAAGGTCCAGCCCAGTCCGCTCTTCCGGAGGTCCTGCTCGAGCACAGCCTTGGAGAGGAAGTGGGCGGGTCCTCCCGGGGTGCGCCCCTCGCCCATGGTCGATTGCACAATGTGGGGCACGCCTGCGGAACGGGCCGCCGAAATGAGGGCGCGACCCTGCCGGATCTCGCCCGCCAGGCCGACCCCGGGCGCATAGAAGTCCTGGACGGAGAAAACGCTTGAGGCCCCCCGCAGGGCCGACACCAGCGTATCGGGACGGTCAAGGTCTGCGGGGACGACCTCAACGCCCTTTCGGGCGAGGGCAAGGGCGGGCTCACTGTCGGGCCGGCGCGTCAAGGCCCGAACCGGCTGACCCCGAGACAGCAGGGCGCGGACCACTGCGCCGCCCTGCGCCCCTGTCGCGCCAAGGACCGCGATCGTCATGCAGGTTTATCCTTCCCCAGGAAGGCCCGAAGCGCTGCGGCGACCTCGTCCGGAGCCTCCACGGGTGAGATGTGCCGACCGGCGACGGGCTCAAAGCGACCGTCCTGAAGCAGGAGGGCGGCGCTGGCCTGGCCCTCGAGCGGATAGAGGGCGTCCTCCCTACCGGCGATAAGAAGGGTCGGCACGGAAATGCGGGCCAAGCGCGGCCGGAGGGGCTCGCCTTGAAGGATCACGGACCGCACCGCCGCCGACAGGGCGACCGAATCCGAGGCCGCCAGCATAGCGTGGAAGGCCTGACGGTAGGAGGGGTTTGAGGCCAGGGTCCCGGGGTCGAAAAAGCTGCCCGCCACGCCATCGCGGAACATCTTGCCACGCACCATCCAGCGGGCGCCGAAGGCGATCATCCGGTCACGGAACTTGGGATGGGCGCCGGATACGTCCATCGGGGTGTTCATCAGGATCAGCCGCTCGACCCGGTCGGGGGCGGTCAGCGCCACCTCCGCCGCCGCCAGGGCGCCCCAGGAGACCCCGCCCACCGTGGCGCGGTCGAGCCCGAAGCTGTCCATGACCGAAAGCCAGGCCGAGGCGGCCTCGGCCATGGTGAACTCGCGGGACAGGCCCGGGCTGAGGCCGTGACCGGGACCGTCAATAAGAAAGAAGGTCGCCTCTCCCCCCAGACGCTCAACGACGGCGTCGTAGATGTGGCTGTCCGTGAAGATGGAGGGCCACAGGATCACGGGTCTTGGCCCCGAGCCGGCCACACGGACCGAGAGTTCGCCGAGTGGTGTGGCGAAGGACCGGACTTGCTGGGCTGCGGCCGGAATCATCGAAGTCATTGGCATCATCGCCCCAAAGGGTGTAATCACTGATTACATATTTTGATTTACAGCGTATGTCTATAGCGATCACGAACGCCGGCGACAGCCCCCCCGAAAAGGTCAGGGCCCCGCAGATCCGCGGGCGCCTGCGCGACGAGGTCATCTCCCTCGCGGTGGCGGCGGCGCGAAAGGGCGCCGTCGAAGGACTTTCCATGCGCGACCTGTCGCGCCGGTTGGGAGTATCTCCCGCCGCGATCTACAGGCACTTCGAGCACCGGGACGCTGTCCTCAAGGCGGTCACGGAGGCTGGTTTCGCGGAGTTCGAGGGCCTGTTGCAGAACGTGATGCCCTTCACGTCCGAGCCGATCGATGCTTCGGACGCCGTGCGACGGTTCGAAGGCCTGGTGGTGGCCTATGTTCGCTTTGCACGCACTCACTATGGCCTCTGGCGACTGATGTTCGGGCCCACCGGATGCGAAAGTCGCTTCCGGGACCCATCCGGAGCCCCGACCTACATGTGGCTCGGAAAATCACTGGCCGAACTGGAGGCCTTTGAAAGGATCAGCACTGCGACAGCCGCGGACCAGTACTTCGCATGGACCGCCGTGCATGGCTTTGCGGACCTTCACTCGGGCCCGGGCGGGGAGGCGCCTCTGCTGGACGATCTCTCACGACAGCAGGCCCGAAGGATCCTGCGCGCCCTCGGCGCCGACGCGGACGCCTTAGCGCCTTGAGACCGCATAGGGCGCGCCAGGGCGCACCGCGGAGGTCTCTCCCCGGAGTTCCTGACTCCGCCCCCTTCCTACTGGGAACGGCCGGAGAGCCCGAGGGCGTCCGATTCACGGCTCAGCCAGTCCAGTCCCGCAGGTGTCGCCTCGGTGGACAGGGGCCCAGGATACCCTGGAAGAAGGGTGTCGATCCGCCAGAGTCGTTCCGTCCAGTCCCCCTCCCGGGAGGGATTGGCCTGAATCAGAAGATCGGCCGAAGGGCCGGGCCGGAAGGCTGAGTCCTGAAAGAGGGCGCAACCCTCCATGAAGGGATCAACAGCAAGACTCACAGGCCAACCGCTGTCGTCGCGCCTTGCGTAGGCGACCTGGCAGTCAAAGGCCGTCCGCCAGAGGCCGGGGTGCGAAGACAAGAGCTCGTGGGCGCGCCCCTCCGGCAGGCTCTGGCGGCGGCCCAATACGAGAAGGGCGTGATCTCCCGAGATGACGAGGCCGCCAGACCTCTGGGCCGATCGCCCGTCCGGTCCGGTCTCGCTAAGGAGTTCCAGACCGACCAGGAGACCGGAGGCTCCCGGCTGGAACCGCCAGTCCTCCACATAGACCCCGCTGGGAGCCCACTCGATCAGACAATTACCGACCCGCTCGAGACGACCCGGCTCAGGCCACTTGTCATAGGGGTGGAATGCGGCGAACGCGTCCCATCGCATCAGGGCCCCGTCCCAGGATGTCCTTGCGATAAAGCCTTCTCCCCGGGCGATCTCTGCGCGCTGCTCGTCCGTGCAATGCTCCAGAGACCCGGCGGCCCGGACATCCGGCCGAATGAGGGGAAGGCGCAGGTCCGCCGTCAGGCCGTGGCTCTGAATCCAGATCACCCGGGTCGTCGTATCCTCCAGGCCGGAAGCAAAGGTGATGCAGCGCCTGCGGAAGCATCCGAGGGTCCAGGCCGGAACGGCCAGGGGGCCTGCCTGAGGTCGGGACAAAGCCAACTTCAGCAGGCTCATCTTTCGGAGGACCGGGCCCGCGCCTGCTGTCCATAGCTCTCCAGGCCGAGCGCACCCTGCGGAAGGGTCACGACCCCCTCGGCGATGCGTCTCTTGAGGTAGGCGAAGGTCTGTGCGGTCTGCGCAAAGAGATGTTCGCCCGAGATGATCCGCGGATAGGCCGCAGGCTTCTCAGGGGTCACAAACCGGGCGAGTGGCTCGACGGCCGTCGAATAGTCGCAGGTCGCGAAGAAGGGAAAGGAGTAGCGCTCCGCAGGGACCTTGCGCACGCGATGGCTGGTCGCGACGAAGGCGCCGTTTGACCAGGTTTCGATCATGTCGCCGATATTGATGACAAAGGCTCCCGGTACGGGGGGAGCGTCGATCCAGTCCCCTTCACCATTCATCACCTCCAGGCCCGGCTCGGTGGAGTAAAGGATGGTGAAGCACTCATAGTCGGTGTGAGCCCCAATGCCCTGGGCGTCCACGGCGTCCGGATCGAAGGGATAGTGAATCAGCCTGAGCTGGGAGGGAGGTGCGGACAGCTTGGATTCAAAGAAGTCCTCGGGCTCGCCCAGCGCCAGAGCGAAACCGCGAAAGAGGACCCGCGCCAGCGACTGCACCTCGGCGTAATAGGCTGAAACGTCCGCCCGGAAGCCCTCAAGGCCTGGCCAGAGGTTGGGGCCCAGCATGCCGCCGGTCGGAGGTCCCGAATAATCGAGACCGACATCGAAGGCCTCCTTCCGGTCGATCTTGCCGCTGGAGAAGACCTCTTCGCCTTCCGGCACATACCCGGAGTGGTTCACCGACTTGCCGACATAGACGTCCATCTTTTCGCGAAGTGGCATCGAGAAGAACCGCTCGGCGGCGGCCTGCATCCGCTCTCGCACGGCGCTCCGGACAGCATGGCCGGTGATGTAGAAGAAGCCGACATCTCGGGCGGCGGCTTCGATCTCACGGGCGACGGCGCGCCGGCTTTCAAGATCGGAGGCATAGAGGCCGCCGATGTCGATAACGGGTATGGACCGGAAGTTTCGCCGCAACTCGCCTCTCCTCCCTTGCGCGTCAGAATATTACGAAGCTGCGCTCGCGTAATAATGCGAATTCGGATCCTGCGGGCCGAAGAACGGGCCAAATGACCGTTCCTGATGCGGTTTCGCCACCGTTCGCCCAGTTTCCGGGCGCCGCGGGACGTTCTTGCTGCGGCGCCCCTCTGTCGGCTGGAATATTACGCCTCGCTCAGTCCGTAATACTCGCAGGGCCGTCTGACGGCCAAGGGTCACTGAACGAGGGGATGCGGATGTCGGGATCAAACTGGAGCCGCAGGTCACTGCTGGCGGGCGCGGCGATAACGCTTCTTGCGGCCTGTTCTCCGGGGACAGGCGCCCAAAAGAGCAACTCAGGCTCGGGCGGCGGAAAGGTCTACACGGTCGGCTGGACCATCTATGCGGGCTGGATGCCCTGGCCCTACGCCGTGCAAAACGGCATCGTCAAAAAGTGGGCCGACAAGTACGGCATCACCATCAATCTCATCCAGATCAATGACTATGTCGAAAGCCTGAACCAGTTCACCTCGGGCAAGCTGGATGCGGTGACGTCGACCAACATGGACGCCCTGACGCTTCCGGCGGCCGGGGGGCGGGACACGACCGCGCTGATCGTGGGAGATTACTCGAACGGCAATGACGGAGTGCTGCTGAAGGGCAAGACAAGCCTCGCCCAGATCAAGGGGCAGCCTGTCAACCTCGTGCAGGGATCGGTATCCCAGTACTTCCTCGCCCGGGCCCTGGAAAGCGTCGGCCTCAAGCAATCGGACGTGAAACTGGTCAACACTTCTGACGCGGACATGGTTGCGGCCTGGCCGACCCCGGAGGTCTCGGCCATGGCGACCTGGAACCCCATGCTTCTCGAGATCGACCGCATGCCGGACGCCAACCTGGTGTTCGACTCCTCGAAGATTCCCGGCGAAATCCTCGACATGATGGTGGTCGCCACGGACAAGCTGAAAGAAAACCCGGACCTCGGGAAGGCCCTTGTCGGGATCTGGTATGAGGTGCTGGGGCTCATGCAGGGGTCCTCACCGGCGGCGATCGCGGCGAGGACGGCCATGGCCCAGCTCTCCGGGACCGATCTCGCCGGCTATGACGCCCAGCTGAAGACAACCTACATGTACTACAAGCCGGAGGACGCCGTGGCCTACCTGAACAGTCCGCAGGCTGTCACCGCGAGTGATCGTGTCCGACGTTTCAGCTTTGCGGAGGGCCTCTTCGGGCAGGGGGCGACATCCGTGGACGCCATCGGGATCTCGTTTCCAAACGGCGTAGTCCAAGGTGATCCCCAGAACATCAAGCTGCGGTTCGACCCCAGCTACATGGCCATGGCGGCGGCGGGCGGACTCTAGAAGACCTGTTGCTGCGCCCCATGCGCCGTTTGGTGAACATCAGGCCTGGTCGTGGCGGCAAGGTCTTCCTCGGGGCCGCGCCCCTGGCCCTGGTGGCCATCGGCTATGTCGTGGCCTCCGCTGCGCGGCAGGCCGAGAACCCGGCGGACAAGCTCCTGCCGCCCGTCGAGGCCATGTGGTCCGCCTGGCTGCGGATGTCCCTGGAGGTGGATCCGGTCACTGGCTCCATTCCACTCTGGGCGGACACCGCGGCGAGCCTGCACCGGCTGGTTCTGGGCCTTGGCATCTCTACCGGCGCGACCCTGGCGCTCGGCCTGGTTCTCGGCCTCCTTCCGGTCGCCCGGGCGACCCTTGGCCCCCTCGTCGCGGCGATTGCGGTGATTCCGCCCATCGCCGTCCTGCCGGTCCTGTTCATCGCCCTCGGACTTGGCGAGACGGCGAAGGTGGCGCTTATCGTCATCGGCATCACCCCCTTCATGGTCAGGGACCTTGCGAGCCAGGTCGGCGCGATCCCGGAGGAACAGATGGTCAAGGCCCAGACGCTTGGCGCCTCGACCTGGCAGATCGCGCTCCGTCTCGCCTTGCCGCAGGCCATGCCCAAGCTCCTGAAGGGACTCCGTCTGTCTCTGGGGCCCGCCTGGGTCTTCCTGATCGCAGGCGAAGCCATCGCCTCGGATGTCGGGCTTGGCTACCGGATCTTCCTGGTCAGGCGATACCTCGCCATGGATGTGATCCTGCCGTATGTGGCCTGGATCTCGCTTCTGGCGGTTCTCATGGGTCTGCTTCTGTCCTGGATCAGCCGCAGGTTTTTCCCCTGGGACCACACGAGGGGCGCCGAATGAAGGACGTCCTGTTGTCGATCCGCGATGTCTGGGTTGAGTACGGCGACCGCATCGTTCTGGAGAAGGTGAACCTTGAGATCTCTCGCGGGAGCTTCGTCTCCATCGTGGGACCCTCGGGCGCCGGCAAGAGCACATTTCTCCGGCTGATCATCGGCCAGGAAGCGCCCTCCCGCGGAGCCATCTTCCTGAACGGCGAGCCGCTGCAACCGGAACCCGGTCCTGACCGGGGCGTCGTCTTCCAGCGCTATTCCGTCTTTCCGCACCTGACGGCGCTCGAGAACGTCGCCTTCGGGCTGGAGTGTTCAGGATCCATGTTCCTGGGCCGTCTGTTCGGAAAGCGCCGGAAGGCGGCGCTGGACGAAGCGGCGCAGATGCTGGCGCGGGTGGGCCTCTCGCATAGTCTGAACACCTACCCTTCCCAGCTCTCGGGCGGAATGCAGCAGAGGCTCGCCATCGCGCAGGCCCTCGTGCGCAAACCCCGGATCCTGCTCCTCGACGAACCCTTCGGCGCGCTTGATCCCGGCATCCGCCTCGACATGCACGGCCTGATCGACGAACTCTGGCGGGAGCACGGGCTTACCATCCTCATGGTGACCCACGACATCAAGGAAGCCTTCAAGCTGGGCGACCGGGTCCTGGCCTTCGACAAGCGTCGGCATGACCCCCACGCACCCCACCGGTTCGGCTCTTCCGCTGTCTACGACTTCCCGCTCACGGAAAAGAACCGGAGGCCCCCGGTCGAACTTCTGGCGCTCTCGGGTGCGGAGCCCTCCGGGGCGAAGTGACCTCAGAGGCGGGCCATGTAAGCCCGCCAGCCGCCCAGGTGGGTGATGTCCTCTGCTCCGACCACAGCCCGGGGTTCAGCCACGAAACCCTTCACGGAAGACCCGTCCTCTAGGGCAACCGTCCCGATCGCCAGCGGGGGGGGAACCTCGGCCGTGAAGGAGCCGAAGGCCTCGACGACGAGCTCGTACACCTCGACCTCGAGAGAGGCCCCGGCCGCATCATGGATCAGGGCGGGCTTCGGGGGCGTGGACCCGGCCATCGCATAGAGACGGTAGGTCGGCGCCGTGCGGGTGCGCGCGACAAGTCGGGCGTTCCGGGACGTCAGTTGCCAATGAAGCGGCATCCCGTGGAGGTGGGCGCCGACCACACACAGTCGGACAGAGGCTTCACGTCCCCCGAGGTCGAGGGGCGGCGGCGACAGCCCGCCGGACGCCGCGTACTGGCCGGCGAGGTCCAGCAAGGCATGGTCCGTCCAGGCGGGACCGATCAGGCTGACCCCGAAACCGGAGCCGTTCGCCCGGAATCCCGCCGGGACGGAGACGGCGGACAGGTCGAGGAGGTTCACGAAGTTGGTATAGAGACCGAGGTTCGCGTTGAGGACAAAGGGTTCCGCCCGGATCTCGGAAATCCGGTAGATCGTGCCCGTCGTCGGAAGGACGAGGACGTCCGCCGCACTCCAGATCGCCTCCGCCGCCCGGGCGCAGGCGGCCAGGCTGTATGCGCCCTCGAAGGCGTCTACCGCGGAGAGGCCTGCCCCTGCCTGGACGATCGCCCGAACGACGGGATCGATCGCGGCCGGGTTGCGGGCCAGCAGATCCTTCAGGGACGCCGTGCGCTCGGCGACATAAGGTCCTGAATAGAGAAGCCGTGCGGCGTCCAGGAGGGGCGTGATGTCGACCTCGACCTGGCGCCCCCCGAGGCGGTCGAGCGCCGCGCGGTAGAATCCGGCCGCCTCTGAGTCCCCGAAGAAGTTGAGCTGTCCGGCTCGGGGAACACCCAGCCGGACGCCGTCCGGCAGGGGCTCGTCCCGCGGCGGTCGCGAGTAGTCGTCACCGGGATCAAAGGCCGCCAGGACATTGTCGATCCGGCGCGCCAGGGGAGCGTCGGCCGTGAAGACGCTGATGCAGTCCAGGGATCGACAGGCCGGAACGAGACCTCGGGTGCTCCACCGCCCCCTGGTCGGCTTGAAGCCGAACAGGCCGTTGAAGGCCGCCGGGACCCGTCCGGATCCCGCCGTATCCGTTCCAAGGGCGAAGGACACCAGACCGGCCGCCACCGCGACGGCAGAACCCGAGCTCGACCCCCCGGAAACATACTCGCGGTTGAAGACGCAGGCGGGGGCCCCATGGGGGCTTCGCGTCCCCACGAGCCCGGTGGCGAACTGGTCGAGTGTGGTCTTGCCGACGGCGACCGCTCCCGCCGCCTGCAGCCGCTCGACAACCGTCGCAGAGGACCCGGGCGCGTAGGCGACC
>JBJTEN010000156.1:0-7309 GCA_046092925.1 Phenylobacterium sp.
TCCTGCGGAACCCCGAAGCCTTGGTCATAAGACATGCCCATCCTGGTTTGGGAGTGGATGTAGCCCTGCTCGGCGGAGGCTCGGAGCCAACGCATGGATTCCGCCATGTCCACCGGGACGCCTTCGCCCCTCTGGTAGATCTGGCTGAGCTCATACTGAGCCACCGGACTGCCCTTCTCGGACGCCAGCCTGGACCACTTCAGAGCTGCGGCCGGGTCCCTGGGAACGCCCTGGCCGCGCCTGTACAGGCTTGCGAGCCGGGTCTGGGCGCTGATGTCGCCCTGCTCCGCAGCCTTCTGGTACCAGATCACGGCGGCAGGCACATCCCGCTCAACGCCGAGTCCATTCTCAAGGAAGAAGCCATACCTGAATTGGGAAAAGGCGTGGCCCATCTCGGCCGGCCTTCGGAGACAGGAAAAATGCGCCGCGAGGCGCTTACGGGCGCCGGCGGTAGACATCCCCTCGATGTTGAACGAACTCAAGAAGGACATCTGGTATGCTCTCGCGCAAGCGGCGTAGGCCTCTTCCGCTGTCCTGGGAACGCTTTTGGCCTGAGAGCACCCCCCGGACACCGTCAAGCTGCCGCCCACAGCCAAGACCAGAAGCTTAAGTCTCAAACCGGGCATGGCTCCCACTCCCTCCCGTCAATCCAGGTCCCCGCCTAGCGCGCCGTGTATCCCCCATCCACGACCATCTCGGAGCCGGTCATGAAGCTCGCCTCGTCCGAGGCCAGGAAGACGATGGCGTTGGCGATCTCGGCGGGTTCGGCGAGGCGACCGAGGGCGTGCTGGAGGACCAGGGTCTCGCGCACCTCGTTGCCGTTCTCCACCTCACGAAGGATGTTGTGGACCAGGGGCGTTTCCACATAGCCGGGGTGGACCGAGTTCACCCGGATGCCGAGGGGCGCCCATTCCAGGGCCGCGGCCTTGGTCAGCATCAGCACCGCCCCCTTGGAGGCGCAGTAGGCCGCCGCCCCCGGCGTGGCGATCTTGCCCATGATGGAGGAGATGTTGATCACCGAGCCGCCCCGGCCGCCCTTCAGGATCAGGGGGCCGGCATAGCGGTGGCCGTAGAAGACGCCGTCCAGATTGACCGACAGGGTCCTTCGCCAGTTGTCGAGGCTGTGGGTCATCAGCTCGTTGCCGACGGTGGTCATGCCGGCGTTGTTGACCAGGATGTCGAGCCGCCCGAAGGCCGCCTCCACCTCGCCGACCACCCGCTCCCAGTCCTCCGGCAGGGTGACGTCGTGGGTGAAGGCCTTGGCCCGGCCGCCGGCCGCTGCGATGGAATCCGCCACCGCCAGGGCCGCCTCGGGCGACAGGTCCGTCACCGCCACAGAGGCGCCTTCCTTCGCCAGGGCCCGGCAGGCCGCCGCGCCTATGCCCGAGCCGCCGCCGGTGACCAGGGCGACCCGTCCGTCCAACCGCCCGCTCACGCCTTCACCCCCGCGGCGCGGAGCGCCGTCATCCGGTCTATGGCCGCCTCGGCGCCGGAGACCAGGCGGGCGACGATCTCGGCCGCCGGCAGGACCTCGTGCACCCCGCCCGCCGACTGGCCCATGGCGAAGCAGGAACTGTCCGGGTTCAGGCCCTCGATCTGGCCGCCGATGCCGCCCATGACCCCGGCCTGGCTGGAGAGCATGGCCTGCATGGGGAAGGGCTGGATGTCCGCCGGACGGCTCTCCCAGTCGTCCACATAGGGGTTCTTGCGCACCCGCATGGGCTTGCCCGAATAGCAGCGGGTCCGGATGGTGTCCTCGTCGGAGGACTCCACGATGGTCTGGCGGTAGAGGTCGCCGGCGTGGGCCTCGGGCGAGGCGATGAAGCGGGTGCCGACCCAGACCCCCACCGCGCCAAGGCTCAGCACGGCGGCGAGGCCGCGCCCGTCGTAGATGCCGCCGGCGCCGACCACGGGGATCTTCACCGCCTCGACGGCCTGGGCGATCAGCGGCAAGCCGCCGACCAGGCCCGTATGCCCGCCGCCCTCCCCGCCCTGGCAGATGACCGCGTCACAGCCGGCCTGCTCGGCCTTCACCGCGTGCTTCACGGCCCCGCAGACCACCATGACCTTCAGGCCCGCCCGCTTGAGCTTTTCCATGATCGGCATGGGCACGCCCAGGCCGGCCACGAAGGACGAGGCGCCCTCCTCGATGATCACGTCCACGGCGGCGGTCAGGCTCTCCGGCGAGGCGGCCAGCAGGTCGACGCCGAAGGGACCGTCCGTGAGGTTGCGCACCTTCCGCATCTGGGCCCGAATGAAGTCCGGCCCCTGGCCGGCCATGCCCAGCACGCCATAGCCTCCGGCGTTGGTCACCGCCGCGGCGAGCTCGGCGTAGGAAACCCCGCCCATGCCGGCCAGCATGACGGGGTGCTTCACCCCCAAAAGGTCACAGAGCTTGGTGTGCAGGGTCATGACGTCCTCCCGTTCCTTGGGAAGGCAGCATGGCGCCGAACCCAGCGCCTGGGAACCGGCGCCCCCGCGTCAGCCTGCTTGGCTGTCCAGGTCCGACGGCAGGGCCTCGTAGACGCGGGAGCAGAACTCGCAGGACACCCGGATGCGCCCGTCAGCCTCGACCATGTCCGCCCGCTCCTCGGCGCTGAACGAGGCCAGCAGGCCCAGGATCCGCTCCTGCGAGCAGCGGCAGGCCGCCCGGAGGGCGCGGGGCTCGAAGACCCGCACGCCGTCCTCATGGAAGAGGCGGAACAAGAGCTCGCCGGCCGGCAGCAGGGGGTCGATCAGCTCGTCCTCGCCCAGGGTCTCGAACAGGGCCTCGGTGCGCCGCCAGGGCTCCTCAGTGGAGCCGCGCGCGTCATCCCCGGCGATGTTCTGGATCAGCACTCCGCCGGCCCGCCAGTGCGCGCCCTCGCCGGAGTCCGCCTGCCCCACCGCCAGCCGGATGCGGGTGGGCGTCTGCTCGGACTGGGCGAAATACTGCTCGGCGCAGAGGGCCAGGGTCTCACCCTCGATGGCCGTCACGCCCTGGTAGCGGTCCATGTCGGGACCCTGGTCCACGGTCATCATGAAGAGGCCGTCTCCCAGCAGGGCCCGGGCGCCCGGGCGCTGGAAGCCGGCGACGAGGCCAGCGATCTCGTCGGGGTCGAAGCGGCAGTAGCCCCGCAGCGACCCGGCCGTGTCATAGTCGCAGACCACATAGCGGACCGGGCCGTTCCCTTGGGCCTGGACGATCAGCCGGCCCTCGAACTTCAGGTTCGAGCCGACAAGGGCGGCCAGAGCGCAGGTCTCGCCCAGGAGATTGGCCACCGGGTCCGGATAACTGAGGGCCGACAGGATCTCGTCCACCGCCGGCCCGAGGCGCACCAGTCTACCGCGCACCGCCTCGCCCTCGATCTGGAAGGGGACGACGCGGTCGTCGTCGACCGCCTGGAGAGAGCCGCCGCCGCTCATATCGCGCCGAAGCACCAGGCCAGGATCGACTTCTGGGCGTGGATGCGGTTCTCGGCCTCTTCCCAGATCAGCGACCGGGGTCCGTCGATCACCGCCGAGGTCACCTCTTCCTCCCGGTGCGCCGGCAGGCAGTGGAGGAACACCGCGTCCCGGTGCGCCAGGCCCATCAGGGCCTCGTCCACCTGAAAGGGCGCCAGGGCCGCCATGCGCTGGGCCTTGTCGGTGTCCCCCATGGAGACCCAGGTGTCGGTGATGACGCAGTCGGCGCCGGCCACGGCCTCCCGGGGGTCGCGGGTGACCGACACCTGGCCCTGCAGGGAGTCCGCCCGCGCGAGGTCCACCGGATCCGGGGAATAGCCCTCGGGACAGGCGATCTTCAGGCGGTAGCCCAGAAGGGGGGCGGCGTGGATGAAGCTGGCGCAGACATTGTTGCCGTCGCCCACCCAGGCCAGGGTCTTGCCCGCCACCGGCCCGCGATGGGCCTCGAAAGTCACCAGGTCGGCCAGGATCTGACAGGGATGGCCGGTGTCGGACAGGCCGTTGATGACCGGCACGGTGCAGTTCGCAGCCAGGTCCTCAAGGTCGGCGTGCCGGTTGGACCTCAGCATGACGGCGTCCACCATGCGTGACAGGACACGGGCGGTGTCGGCGATGGTCTCGCCACGCCCCAGCTGCATGTCGGCGGCCGTGGAGATGATCACGTCGCCGCCCAGCTGGCGCATTGCGGCGTCGAAGGAGAAGCGGGTCCGGGTCGAATTCTTCTCGAAGATCATGGCCAGGGTACGGTCGCGGGCCGGGGCGTCCGCGTCGACGCGCCCCTGCGGCCAGCCGGCGCGGGCGGCCTTGCGGACCGCCGCGTCGTCGAGGATCCGGCGCAGGGTCGTCGCCTCCAGGGACCAGAGGTCAAGGAAATGACGCACGGGCGGGTTCACGTCGTCTTCAGGGGAGGACATGGCCGCCTCAGGCGCCGCGGGCGCGGGCGCGGGCGCAGGCCCGGTCGAGCTTCTCCACCGCCTCGCGCACCTCTTCGACCGAGATGACGAGGGGCGGCAGCAGGCGCACGCAGTTGTCGCCGCCGCCGGCGATCAACAGCTTCTCGTCCCGGGCGTGCTGCATGAACTCGCGGTTTGGCGTTTTCAGCTTCAGGCCGATCAGCAGGCCCCGGCCGCGGATCTCCTCGACCACGTCGGGATTGCGCGCCTTCAGGCCCTCGAGCTGCTGGGTGAAATAGCCGGACACTTCCGCCACATGGTCCAGCAGGGCGGGCGAGCTGAGCTCTTCCACCGCTGCGAGGCCGACGGCCATGGCCAGCGGGTTGCCACCGTATGTGGAGCCATGCGAGCCCGGGGTCATGCCCGAGGCGCCACGGGCGGTGGCCAGGCAGGCCCCGACCGGGAAGCCGCCCCCTAGGGCCTTGGCCACGGCCATGATATCGGGCTCGATCCCCGCCCACTCATGGGCGAACAGCTTGCCGGTGCGCGAGAAGCCGCACTGGACCTCGTCGAGGATCATCAGGACGCCGTGCGCATCGCACAGGGCGCGAAGCTCGCGCAGGCAGGAGTCCGGAACCGCCCGGGCCCCGCCTTCGCCCTGCACGGGCTCCAGGATCACCGCCGCCGTGGTGGGCGAGGCGATCGCCGCCTTCAAAGCCTCATGGTCGCCGAACTTCAGCTGGATGAAGCCCGGCATCCGGGGCCCGAAGCCCTCCAGGTAGCTGGGATTGCCTGACGCGTTGACCGCCGCCAGGGTCCGGCCATGGAAGGAGCCGTCGAAGCCGATGATGTCGATCCGCTCCTCCTGGCCCCGGGCCCAGTGGAACTTGCGCGCCGCCTTGATGGCGCACTCGATCGCCTCGGTCCCGGAATTGGTGAAGAAGACGACGTCGGCGAAGGTCTTCGCCGTCAGGGCCTCGGCCAGCTTCACCTGCTCGGGGATGGTGAAGATGTTGGACACATGCCAGAGCTGGTCGGCCTGGGCCTTGAGGGCGGCGACCAGCTTGGGATGCGAGTGCCCAAGGGCGTTCACCGCAATGCCCGCCAGGGCGTCCAGGTAGGCCTCGCCCTCCGCCGTGTACAGCCGCACGCCCTCGCCTCGCTCGAACGCCAGGGACGTGCGGCTGTACACGCCCATCAGGTGGTCGGCGGGAACGGTCAGGCCTTCAGGCTGCGTCGTCTGGGTCACGGTCGGGAACCCTCCAAAACGTAAGGTCCCCGCCGCGGAGCGACGGGGACTGCAAGGCCGTGACTTCTCCGCCCGATGGGCCGGAATGTCAATGTTTGCGGGCTCAGCTCTTGATCTTGTAGCCGGTGTCGAACATCCAGAGGCAGACGCAGGCCAGGGCCACGACGAGGCCCGCCGTCATGACCGCACCCGCCAGGACAGAGCCTTCCGCATAGCCCAGGAAGCCGTACCGGAACCCGTCGATCAGGTAGAAGAACGGGTTGAAGTGGCTGAGGGTCCGGAAGGGCTCGGGCAGGCGCTCCACCAGGTAGAAGGTGCCCGAGAGGAAGGTCATGGGCATGATGATGAAGTTGGTCACCACGGCCATGTTGTCGAACTTCTCGCTCCAGAGCCCGCCCATGATCCCCAGAAGCCCCAGGATCAGGGCCGCGCCCAGGCCGAAGTAAAGGATCGCCCAGGGCTGGCTGACCGGAAGGTGCGCGAAGGGGATGATGACCGCGGCGGTCACTGCGCCCACCAGGACGCCCCGGGTCGCGGCGCCCAGGCCAAAGGCCGCGACATGCTCCGCCGGGCTCAGGGGCGGCGTCAGGAAATCCCCGATCAACCCGTTCATCTTGGCCTGGAGCAGGGAGGACGAGGAGTTCGCGAAAGCGTTGTTCAAGATCGCCATCATCACCAGCCCCGGCGCCACGAAGGCGGCGAAATCATATCCATGGACCGGGGGACGGGCGCCATGGGCGGCGACGACGAACACCATCATGTAGAGCAGGGAGGTCACGACGGGGGCGGCCAGGGTCTGCATGCCCACCTTCCAGAACCGCATGATTTCACGGACGTAGAGGGTCCGGAATCCCGCCCAGTTGAAGCCGGGATAGGACCGCGGCTCCGGGGGGATCACAGGCGACGGGGACGGGGTTGTATCGGTCATGGCCCTGATGTGCGCCGGGCGGCGAGCGGTGGCAAGCGCTCTCGTCGGCCCTTGCTCCCGGCGAATCCGCGTCTAGCCTCGGGACCAGCCAAAAGGAGACCGCCCCATGTCCCGACTGCCGCTGATCGAACCCGACGCCCTGCCGCCTTACATGAAGGCCATTCACGATGCGACGCCTGAAGAGAACTGGCTTGGCCGCCATTTCGCCCGCGCCTTCGCCCCGGCCGGAGACCTCGTTCAGTCCTACCAGGCCTTCTATCACCCCTGGCACACCGGTGGAGCCGGGGTCCTCCCGCCTCGCCTGAAGGAGTTGATCCGCCTTCGTATCGCCACCCTCAACGGCTGCGTCCTGTGCAAGACCGTCCGCATGGCGCCCGAGGTGGTGAGCGAGGAAGAGGCCGCGTCCGGCGTCGACAGGGTCGATGAGTCCGGCTTCAGCGCCCGCGAGCGCGCCGCCATTCACTTCGCCGAGAAGATGGCCGTGGACCACCACAACATCTCCGATGACGACGTGGCCAACATGCGTCGGCTCTTTACGGACGAGGAATTTCTGGAGCTGGCCATGATGGCCGGCCAGTACATCGGTTTTGGCCGGGTCCTCGCCCTGCTCCAGCTTGAGGTCGCCGCCTGCCCGATCTGAATCTCCGCCTCCACATTTAGTTCCTGTGGATGGACGTCATGGCGCCAATTGTGGTCTCCAGCGCTTCCGTTACGATATGTTGTGGAGGGGCGAGGTTGGGAGTAAGCTCCGACACAACATATTGATCCTGGCGGCGCGGGGCGCTCAAGCCAGGC
>JBJTEN010000157.1:0-11624 GCA_046092925.1 Phenylobacterium sp.
CGCCCTGGGCGGCGTTCTCGGGCTTCAGCGTCTGACGGATCGCCTGACGGGTGAGCCGCGCGAACTCGGCGTGCGGAGACGCCGGCTGGAGGGCCTCCGCCTCGAATCCGAACACCCGCGCAGAGGCCGGATTGGCGGCTACCAGCCTGCCCTGCGCGTCCCAGCAGGCGAAGGCCGAGGCCATGACCTGGAGGGCTTCGATCAGGGACTCCGGCGGGGCTTCCCCCTGTGGCTCCTCCCCGTACAAGGGCTACGTCAACGATATCCTGACCTCCGGCCAACATCTGCTGGCCCTGATCAACGACGTGCTCGACATGTCCAAGATCGAGGCCGGGAAGATGACGCTCTACCGCGAACTGCTTGATGTCGGGCCGCTGGCCGAGGAGGCCCTCAGACTGGTCCGCAACCGGGCCGACGCGGCCGGCCTGATGCTCTTCGCCGATGTCGCCGAAAACCTGCCGGCGGTCGAGGCTGACGCCCGGGCCGTGAAGCAGATCCTCCTCAACCTGCTGTCCAACGCGGTCAAGTTCACGCCGGCGGGTGGACGGGTCTCCATCCGGGTCCGGGAAGAGAAGGATGGCGTGCGGCTGACCGTCCAGGACACGGGCATCGGCATCGACCCTGCAGACCTGCCTCGACTGGCCGCGCCCTTCGAGCAGGTGGAAAGCCAGCAGTCAAAGACCATCCAGGGAACCGGACTGGGACTCGCCCTCTCAAAGGCCTTTGTGGAAATGCACGGGTCCAACCTGACCATAGAGAGCACCCCGGGCCGGGGAACCCAGGTCAGTTTCGTTCTTCAGCGGCCGCAGGGGGCGGCGGAGGCCCTTCCTGAGGATCTACCGACGGAGCCCAGGGTCTGACCGGCCGCCACGGCCCGGAGGCGCCCTCCCCGGCCAGGGCGTCGCCAATCCGGGTCCGGACCGCCGGCGGCTGACGCTGCGCCCATTCCGCGACAGCCATTTCCACCCGCACCCGGGCCGCGAGCTCCCGCCGCCGCGCCTGTTCAAGAATTCGTCTCGCCTCCTCGGAGGTCAGTTCTCCCCGGGACAGGCCGCGCCAGGCATTGGCCCGGGCCTGTCGCGCCAGCTGAAGGTCCATCCGGACCGCTTCGCTCTCGGTTCGGAGCAGGGCCTGGAACTCCCGCCTCTGCCGGGGGGGAAGATCGCGGCTGGCCAGGATCAGTGAGTTGCCCATCGGGGGGCGATAGGGGCCCGGTCCGGACTCCGGTGGCCTGAATGGAGGCCGTTCGGGGAAGGCGCCGGCGGGCGTCGCCGCCTTCGCCGGAGGCGGCATGTCAGGGGAATCGGCCTGTACAGGGGGAGGCCCCGGATCTCCTTGCCGCGGGAGGGGGACTGACCGGACCGCCATCCCGGACCCGCCGGTTTGCGGGGGCGGCGGAACACCTACCGGTGCCGCTGATGGATCGGACGCCGGCGTTGCGGGGACAGGCTCAAGGGCGGCAGGAGGCGGGACAGTCTCGGGGATGGCCGGGACGGCGGCGGCGTCGGACCGGTCGCGGTACTCGCGCCAGCCCCCGGCGAGGAGGCCGACAAGAAAGAGGTTGAGGGCGATCGAAAGGAAGAGACCGATCGTCAGAGCCCGGGAGCTCACGTGTCGGCGTCCGGCTCTGTCACCGACACCGGGGCCTCCCAGTCGGTGAAGAGCTGGTTGAGAATTTCGCGGGTCTCCGCCTCCGCCGGGGCGCCGAGGGCCGGTTGCAGCGAGGGGTCCGGAAGGGCGAGCAGGACCGGCGCGACGAGAATGCCCGCAAGACAGGCGGCGGCGAGGCCGGCGCCGCCTCCGAGAGTGAGAACGAAGGACCGGCGCCGGGCGCTGCGGACCACCCCGGGCGCCGGCGTCAGGACGCGGGTGCGAAGGGAGTCCGCCGGTCCGGGGGTGGTCCAGGCGTCAAGAAGATGATCAAGCGCCCGGGCCTCGCCCAGCAGGCGCCGGGCCTCCTCGGGATGGGTCGCGCACCACATGCGGGCGGGCTCGCGTTCCGCTTCGGGCCAGCGGGAGATATCGGCGCCATAGGTCTCGGCCAGGGTGCGGACCCGCGCGGTGGTCAGGGTGATGCGGTGGGCTGTCGTCATCGGACCAGATCCGCCAGGGCGGCCCGCAGGGCGCGACGCCCCCGGGACAGAAGGCTCTCCAGGGCCTCGACACTGACGTCGAGGACGGCGGCCGCCTCGATCGTGCCGAGCTCCTGGTAGTGGCAGAGCACCAGGGCCTCGCGCTGGCGTGGCGGAAGGGCGGCCATGGCGGCGGCCACCCTGTCCCCGACATCCCGGGCCTCCAGTCCGCGGTCCGGCGCAGGGCCGGGATCGACCAGGGCGTCGAGGTCTTCCGCGCCGCCGGGGCGCCGCCGGCGCAGGCGGTCCCGACAGAGATTCACCGCCACCCTGTGCAGCCAGGTGTCGAAGCGGGCTTCGCCGAACCGCCAGGTCGGGGCCTGCCGCCAGGCCCGGATCAGGGATTCCTGGGCGACATCCTCAGCCTCGCAGGCGTCTCCCAGAATTCGGGTGGCGAGGGCGGTCAGACGGGGCAGTTTGCGCGCCGTCAGGGCCCGGATCGCAAGGTCGTCGCCCAGGCCGACCCGGCGCACGAGATCGGCGTCCGGGTCCAGCGGACGCGCGCCGGCGTCGGCCGGCCGGGCCGGCTGGGCGCCAAGGGCGATCCTCAGGACATCAGTTACCGGACGCAACGCGTTGCCTCTGGCGCATGGCGGCGATCTCGGTCTTGTCCAGAGCTCCGTCGCGGTTGGTGTCCGCGGCGTCGAAGCGACGTCGTGTGTTGGCTTCCATCTCGCTGCGGGACATCACGCCGTCGTTGTTGACGTCGGTGGACTTCCACCACTGATCAATGGCCGCCGCCGCCCGCGCCCCGCCGAAGGTGCGCGCCATGCCGGCGACCTTGTCGAACTCCTTCCGCGACACCTGGCCATTCCGATCCGAGTCCAGGGTCTCCAGGGTCCGGTCCACGTTGGCCGTCCGGTACTCCGCGAAGAGGACCCTGCCATCGCCCTTCTGGTCGAGTTTGGGGGGCCCCATCTGGGCGGCGGCGGGGAGCGCGCCAAGACTTGGGAGCCCAATAGCGGCGGCGAAGAGAAGACGGCTCAGTGGCACAGCGATGTCTCCGGCGATGTCTGCTGAACGAAGTGCGCCGCGGATTCCGGCGTTTCAAGGGCGAATAAGGCGATCAAAGGCCTCCAGTGCGGATTTCCGGACACGCGTGAGGCGCGTCGAGAGGCTGCGGAAGTCGCGGGCGCCGCCCGCGCGGGCCAGCCTGCGTCGAAAGGCGTCGGGCTGGTCGGCCGGATCATCGCCGTCTCCCAGCGCCAGGCGCAGCATCTGGGTGAGGTTCTGTTGAAGCATCCAGGCCTCAAGCAGGGGACCGACTCCTTCTGCAAGGCCCGCCGCCGCCAGGGCTTCGAGGGCGTCGGCGGTCCCCGCCCTGAGGGGGCCTCCGCCGGGGGCGTGGGCGAGTTGGAGAAACTGCGCGGCGAACTCGATATCCACCAGTCCGCCGGGGGCCAGCTTCATGTCCCAGAACCCGGAAGCCGGCTTCTCCTGGCCGATCAGGTGACGCATCTCGCGGACGTCCCGCGCCAGGATCGCGCGGTCACGGGGGAGCCGGAGACATTGCTCGATGGTCTGCGAAACATCGGCGGCGAAGGCGGGGTCACTGGACCAGACGACGCGCGCCCGGGTCAGGGCCATGAACTCCCAGGTTTCAGCCTCGGTCTCGTAATAGGCGCCGAAGGTCGGAAAAGCCACGGCGACCGGCCCCTTGGCGCCCGAGGGACGCAGGCGCATGTCGACCTCGTAGAGCTCCCCCTCCGATGTGGGCAGGGACAGGGCCGCCACCAGCCGCTGTGTGAAACGAGCGAAGAACACCTCCGCCGGCCAGCCCTTCACCTCGGACACGGCGTCCGCCGTTCGGGCGCGATGCAGGGTCATGAGGTCGAGGTCGGAGCCGGCGCTCATCTCCCGCGAGCCGCACTTTCCGAGGGCGACGACCGCCACCTCGCCGTCGAAGCCCCCCCCGATGCGGGACGCCTCGGCCAGGGCGACCGGGGCCAGGGACTCGATGCAGGCGTCCGCAAGCCCGGCAAAGGCGCGGCCGGCGGCCTCCGCATCCGCCGAACCGCTCATGACCTGGACGCCGACGCGGAAGGCCTGCTCGCGATGCTGGCGCCGGACGATGTCCATGGCCGGCTCGAAACCCTCAGCGCCCCGCAAAGCACGCTGCAGCGCCTGGCGGTCCTCGTCCGGGTCGATATCGCCGAAAAAGGCCGGATCCAGCATGGCGTCGAGGGCGGCGGGACGACGGGCCAGGGTGTCGGCGAGGCGCGGGGCGAAGGCCATCACCTCCACGATGAGCTCGAACAACGCGGGTTGGGCCAGGAACAGGGACTGGAGCTGCACGCCGCTCGACAGGCGCGAAAAGAAGGCGCCAAAGCGAACAAAGGCCGCATCCGGGGCCCCGGAGGCGTGGGCGGCCTCCAGCAGCCGGGGCGCCAGGCGGGTGAAGAGCTCCCGGCCGCGCTCCGAGCGGGTCGCGGCGATATGCCCGTGATGCCAGGAGCGGATTGTCCGGGAGACCTGGGACGGACTTGAGAAGCCCATGCGGGAGAGGGTCTTCAGGGTCTCCGGATCGTCGTCCACCCCTGTGAAGATCAGGCTGCCGAAGCGGGAAGACAGCGGTTCCTCGCCGGGGAACAGCTCCCCATAGCGAAGATTCACCGTCCTCAGCGTCCGCTCCACCCAGGCGTCGAAACTGCGGAGCCGGTCATGCCCCGCGAGGGCGGCCACCCGGCGGCGCTCGGCATCGGACTCCGGAAGCCTGTGGGTCTGCTCATCGGCCAGCATCTGGACCCGATGCTCAAGGGCCCTGAGGAGGAGATAGGCCTCTTGCAGCTCCGCATGAGCCTGCGGCGAGACATGACCCGCCTCCCGCAGGGCGGCGAGCGCCTCCAGGGTCCGGAAGCTGCGAAGGTCGGGTTGACGCCCCCCGAGGATCAGCTGCTGGGTCTGGACATAGAACTCGATCTCGCGAATGCCCCCCCGGCCCAGCTTGAGATCAGCGCCGCGCGCGGCGAGACGGTCGTCCACCTTGTGGATGTGGATCTGCCGCTTGATCGAGTGGATGTCGGCGATGGCTGCGAAATCGAGGTTGCGACGCCAGACGAAGGCCTCGAGTTCCTTCAGGAAGGCCTGGGCCCGGGGGATGTCGCCGGCGCAGGGCCGGGCCTTGATGAAGGCGGCGCGCTCCCAGTTCTGGCCCACGCTCTCGTAGTAGTCGAGGGCGGCGGCGGCCGAGACCGCGGGAGGGGTCGAGCCCGGGTCAGGACGCAGCCTCAGGTCCATGCGGAACACATAGCCGTCGGCCGTCCGCTCCTGCATCAGTTCAGAAAGCCGGTGGGTGAGCCGGACGGCGAAGGCCTGGGGTTCGATCCCAGGAGCGAGGGGCAGGAGTTCGGGCTCGAAGAAGATCGAGATGTCGATGTCGCTCGAATAGTTGAGCTCGAAGGCCCCGTGCTTGCCCATGGCGATGCAGAAGAAGCCAGGGACAGGGCCGGCCCCGGGCGACGCGGAGGACAGCAGGCGTCCGGCGGCGATCTCGGCTCCGGCGGCTGAGGCGAGCGCAGCGGACAGGGCCTCGTCGGCAAAGCGCGTGAGGGCGCTGGTCACATGGTCCAGGTCCCAGGTCCCGCCGAGATCCGCGAGGGCAGTGAGCAGGTGCAGCTCGGCCTTGAGCTTGCGCAGGCCCGGTCCCGCAGCCTCGGGGGCGAGGGAGGCCAGGGCGCGGGTCTCCTCCAGAAGCGCCTCCAGCCTGGCCTCGGGGGCCTCGTCGAGCAGTCGCAGAAGGCGCGCAGGGTCCCGGCGGACCAGTCCCGCCAGGTAGGGAGAGGCGCCGAAGACCGGTCTCAGCGCATCCCGCTCGCCGGCGGTGAGCCCGCCAAGCGCCGCGACCGCGTCCAGCAGCCTGTCCGCCGGGCGGGGGTCGATCACAGGGCCGCAGGGGCGCAGGCGGTCACCCAGGCGGGTCATGACGGGGACGGAAGCACAAGGGCCGCCCGAAGGCCGGGGCCGGAACCCCCGTAGGCCCCAGGCCCTTCGCCCAGCTCCAGCCTCCCGCCGTGCGCTTCGGCGACGGCGGCGACAAGGGAAAGCCCGAGACCCGCCCCAGGCATGTTCCGGCTGTTCTCAAGACGGATAAAGCGATCCACGACCCTGTCCCGATCCTGCTGCGGAACGCCCGGACCGGTGTCTGTCACGGAGATCTCGACATCGCCGGAGGCCCTGCGCCGAAGACGAACCATCACGGCTCCCCCCTGCGGCGTGTACTTTACGGCATTGTCGACGAGATTGGCGAGCGCCTGCGCCAGAATGGCGGGGTTGCCGCGCAGGGTGAGGCCGGCGGCGATGTCGGAGGCGATCTCGAGCCCCTTGTCCTCGCAGAGCGGGCCGTAGAGCTCGGTCATGTCCCCGACCATGCCGGCGGGGTCGAACAGGACGGCGTTGGGCGCCTCGCCGGCCGCCTGCAACCGGGAAATGGCCAGGACGGCGGAAAAGGTCCGAAGCACTCCGTCCGTGTCATCGAGCGCCTGGCGCAGGGCCTGACGGGCATCGCCACGCCCCGCCTCCATGTCGATGAGGGCGGTCTCCAGCCTCACCTTCAGCCGGGTCAGGGGCGAACGCAGATCATGGGCGATCGAGTCGCCCGCGTGACGATGGGCGGCCATGGACCGATCCAGGCGCTCAAGCATCGCGTTGAGACCCTCGGCGAGCTGGTCAAGCTCGTCACCGGCGCCCCGGACGGCGGCGCGGGCGGTGAGATCGCCATGACGGGCCGCCCGCACCACATCCGTCAGGCCCGTCATGGCCCGGGTGAAGTTCCGGCTGATGAGCAGGCCGGAGGTGATGCCGAGCACGATGACGAGGGCCCCCGCGCCCCAGAGACCCCGGACAATCGTCACGATGAATTGCTGGTCATCGTCGGTATCGGCGCCCACGAACAGGATCTCGCCGTCGGGCAGCTTCTGCTGGAAGCCCCGGGCGGGGATCGAGACCGGCCGTCCATCTTCGTCGAAACTGGCGAGATTGAACCGGATCCAGACGGGCTCGCCGCGGAAGTCCTCGACCGGGCTACGAGCCAACGAGCCCGAGATCTTGCGGCCCTCCGGGGTCATCAGAAGGTAGAGATAGCGCTGCTCCCCCGCCATCCGGCTGACCAGAACCGAGTTCAGGGCCTGCGCGCCGGCCCTGTCGCTCACCTCGACGAGACTGGCGGCCTCGCGGAGGATTTCCGCATCCGTCCTCCGGCGGGCTTCTCCGGTCGCGGCCACGTAGACATAGGCGAGAAAGGCGGCGCCCGCGAACGCGAACAGGGCCAGGGACAGGAGGGTCAGACGGAAGGGCGCGGCGCGGAACAGGCGCAGCAGCCCGCTGCCGGGCGCGTCCCGGTCTTCAGGCATCCAGCCGGTATCCCGCGCCCCGGATGGTCTCCAGCATGGGACGCTCGAACCCCTTGTCGATCTTGGAGCGCAGCCGGGAGATATGGACGTCGATGACGTTGGTCTGGGGGTCGAAGTGGTACTCCCAGACCTTTTCGAGAAGCATGGTGCGGGTCACCGCCTGGCCGGCGTGGCGCATCAGGAACTCCAGAAGCTGGAATTCCCGGGGTTGCAGGTCGATCTCCTGGCCGGCCCGATGGACACGCCTGCCGATGAGATCCATCTCCAGGTCGCCAACCCGCAGCTGGGTCAGCACCGACCCCGTCTCCCGCCTCCGGGACAGGGCCTCTACGCGGGCGATGAGCTCAGCAAAGGCATAGGGCTTGACCAGGTAGTCGTCCGCGCCGGCCCGCAGGCCGGTGACCCGGTCCTCGATCTCGCCGAGGGCCGACAGGAAAAGAACCGGCGTCTCGTCTCCATCACGCCGCAGGGTCTCCACGAGCCCGACCCCGTCGAGGCAGGGCATCATCCTGTCGACGATCATGACGTCGAAGCCGCCCCGGCGGGCGCAGTCCAGACCCGCCGCCCCGTCAGGCTGGACGACGCAGTCGTGCCCGGCGTCGGTAAGACCCTTCGCCATGGCCTCCGCCGCCGGCTGGTCATCCTCGACGATCAGGATGCGCATGTCTCCGCCCCCGCTCAGCCGGCGATCTTGATCGGCAGGAAGAGCGTCCGTCCGCCTCTCCAGACGGCGACCAGCACGCTGGGACGGTCTGCGCGGCGGGCCTGCTCGATGACGGCCGCCAGATCGGCGGGGGAAGACAGGGCCCGATCGCCGGCGCGCAACAGGACATCATTGGCCTGCAGGCCCCTGGTCGCCGCATCCGAGGAGCGGTCGACGGCCGTGATCAGGAGGCCCCGTGCGTCCGCGGGCAGCCCCGCCCGACGGCGGGAGACGTCGTCAAGAGGCGCCACCGTCATTCCCAGCAGGACCTGACCCGATGAGGGCGCGGTCCGGCCGGATCCGGGCGCAGAACCGCCGGGGCCGCCGGGGCCGGAAGCCAGCTGGGATTCCGGGGGTCGGGTGCCGGATCGGATGTCGATGGTGCGGGACTTGCCGTCCCGGACCACTTCCAGGCGCAGGAGATCTCCGGGGGCGGCCTTTGCGACCTGCCGGGTCAGCTCCGAGGAGGAGCGGACCCTGACGCCGTTGACCGAAAGGACAATGTCGCCCGTGGCGAGACCGGCCTTTTCAGCCGGCGCCCCGGGCGTGAGCTCGGTGACGATCGCACCCTTCTGGCCGGCCATGCCCTGGGCGGCGGCCATGTCCTCGTCGAAGTTCTGGATGGAGGCGCCGATATAGCCGCGCACCACCTTGCCGTTGGCGATGAGCTGGCGCGACACGCGGGCGGCGACTTCTGCGGGTACGGCGAAGCCAATCCCCACCGAGCCCCCTGTCGGCGAGAAGATGGCGGTGTTGACGCCGATCACCCGGCCGTAGGTGTCAAAAGTCGGACCCCCCGAATTGCCCCGGTTGATGGGGGCGTCCAGCTGGATGAAGTCGACAAAGGTTTCGCCGATGTCGCGCCCGTAGGCCGAAACGATGCCGGCCGTGGCCGTCCCGCCCAGATTGTAGGGATTTCCGACCGTCAGGACCCAGTCGCCGACCCTCGGACGGGCGGAATTCTCGAAATTCACGAAGGTGTAGCCGGAGCCCCGGACCTTCAGGACGGCGATGTCGGTGCCCTCGTCCCGGCCCACCACGGTGGCGTCGAGCTCAGTCTCGTCCTTCAGGACGACCTTGATGCTCTCGGCGTCCTCGATGACGTGATTGTTCGTCACGATGAAGCCGTCGGCGGAGATGAAGAAGCCTGAGCCGGCGGACTGCCGCCTCGGCCCACGCGGGCCCTCTCCCTCCCCGTCCTCGTCGCCGCCCGGATTGGGCGGGCGGAACTCGAAGGGCAGGCCCGGAATCGGCCTCTGCATCCGGCTGAGGTCCACCCGGGTGGTGACGTTGATCGAGACCACCGCCGGAGAGACCCTCTCGAAGATATCCGCGAAGGACATCGGCGCGCCGGGCGGCGGTCCGAAATTCGGCGCAGACGCGGCCGCAGGGGCTCCCGGCTGGGCAGGGCCGACACGGTCCGCCGCCTCGAGGCCGGCGGCGGCCATGGCGGCGCCGGCGACGAGGGCCCCGGCGACGGCGCCAATCATGTATCGGCTCTTGATCGGGCTCATGGTGCGCAATTCTTCCTTTACGGCCCGCACGCGACGCCGCGGGGCGGGGATGTGAACCTACATGCCAAAGAGCGGCGACGCTCTCAACTGAGGATTACGTCATGCATTGGGATCGTCCGGCGACGATTTCAGGGCAGGATCATGGCGATCGTCAGTCCGGAGCAGGCCCGCCAACCGCTGCGCTTCCGCAGGCGTGAGCTCCGGCGAGGAGGATTCGAAGCTGCGAACCCGGATCAACAGCGCCGCAAGGCCCGCCAGGACCGCCAGAAGGGGGGCCAGCCAAAGGATGACGTTGCCGGGCGAGAAGGACGGTCGCAGCAGAACGAATTCTCCGTAGCGATCGACCAGCCAGCGGCGCACGGCTTCGTCGTCCTCTCCGGCGGCGATCCGCTCCCGGACCAGTCGCCGCAGATCGACGGCGAGGTCCGCCTGGGAGTCCTCGATGGACTCGTTCTGGCAGACCATGCAGCGGACTTCCTTGAAGAGGACCCGCGCTCTCGCCTCCTGGGCGGGGTCAGGCAACCTCTCGGCGGGATCGGCCGCCGCCGCCAGGCAGAGTGCGGACGCCAGCGCGGCGAGGACCGCAAGGCCGGCGCGCTTCACGGCCGCACATCCCGGCGCCGGCCAGGGGCCAGCCTCAGCCGACGATCGGTCAGGGAAATGAAGCCGCCCAAGGCCATGACCGCGGGCCCCGCAAAGATGAGGACCGCCAGGGGGTTCCAGTAGCCGCGGACAAGCCAGACGGGGGCGCCGCCAGGACCCTCCCGCCGCTCGCCGAGCACGACGTACAGATGACTGACATTGACATTGCAGATGGCGACTTCGGAGGTGGTCTCTCCGCCTGTGGGATAGAAGCGCTGGGAGGGCGTGAGCATGCAGACCTCCCGCCCGTCACGCCGGGCGGAGATCCGCGCCTTCTCGGCTTCATAGTTGGGCCCGTCCACAAGGCGCACGTCCCTCAGAACCAGCTCCCAGGCGCCGACCTTCAGGGACTGTCCGGGAGCGAGGGTCTGCGCCGCCTCGATCTTCCAGGCGGTCTCGAAACAGGCGCCGATGACAAAGATCCCCAAGCCGGCGTGAGCCAGCGTGGCCCCCCATGCGCCCCGGGGCAGGCCCCTCATCCGACGCAGGGATTCCGCCAAGGGCGCACGGAACAGCCGCACCCGCTGGGCGGCTTCGGCCAGGGCGCCGACGATGAGCCAGGCCCCGAGGGCCAGGCCGAGACTGGCGAAGGCCTTGCGCGGGGTCAGCAGGCAAAGGGCGGCAAGGCCAATGGCGACGCCGATGATCAGGGCGGGAATCAAGGTCCGCATGGCAGGCGCGAGGTCGGCCCGCTTCCAGGCGAGCAGGGGGCCGAAGGGAACCAGAAGGCACAGAATGGCCATCAGCGGGTTGAAGGTCAGGTTGAAGTATGGCGGCCCTACCGAAATCGCCTCGCCGGTGACCGCCTCCCGGATCAGGGGGAAGAGGGTTCCGAGCAGGACCGTGACCGTCGCTGCGGAAAGCAGGATGTTGTTCGCCACAAGGGCGCTCTCCCGGCTGACCGGAGCAAAAAGGCCGCCGGGGGCGAGCTTGGGCGCCCGCCAGGCGAACAGGGCGAAAGCGGGACCGGCGAGGCTCAGGAGGATGGCCAGCAGCAGCACGCCCCGGGTCGGATCGACGGCGAAGGCGTGGACCGAGGTCAGGACCCCGGACCGGACAAGGAAGGCCCCCAGCATCGAGAAGCTGAACGCCGCAAGGGCGAGAAAGACGGTCCAGCCCGGCAGCGCCCCCCGCTTCTCGGTCACGACCGCCGAGTGCAGCAGGGCCGCGCCGACAAGCCAGGGCATGAAGCTGGCGTTCTCCACGGGATCCCAGAACCACCAGCCGCCCCAGCCGAGCTCGTAGTAGGCCCACCACGACCCCAAGGCGATGCCCGCGGTCAGCG
>JBJTEN010000158.1:0-3838 GCA_046092925.1 Phenylobacterium sp.
ACCTCGGGAAATACGGCTCGATCCGGCGCATCTGCGCTTCCGAGAGCCAAAACAAATCAGCCATGACGTCGCCTCCTGACGCCGCCAATGAATCAGATCACCATCCGATTGGGAATCCCATTAATGGGTCCTGAGTCTAGAGTTTGGACTTGAAGAAAGCCCAGGCAATTTCTGCGAACTCGACATCCCGGTTCTGTGGTCCGCTCTCCGGCGAGGTGGGGACGAGGACCTTCTGGCTTGCGACGGGATGCCCGCCCCCATCCATCCGCCACCACTCCACGTCAGACGGTCCAGAGTAGACCAGCCTGTTGGCCGGCCCGGGATCGGAGGTGTCGCCATTGAAGACAGTTTGCACAGGGGTCCCCGTAGCGCCGTTCGCCTGGCGCCAGACGTCACGGGTCGCCTCGGCGCTGATCACCTGGCCCCGGTTGCAGTTTCCGCCCAGGTTGGCCACGCAACCGCCCGCATAGGGCATGGCCGGATCCGCCGTCCCGTGCACCATGAGGACTGGCAGCCGCCGTGGCGGGGCGGCGCTGCAGGCGCCCGTCTTGGGGGTCTTGGCCATGTTCCCGTTTGAGGACGCCACCGCAGCGACATTGGCAGGTCCGGCCAGGGCGTAGGAAAGGGTCATCTGCGCCCCGTTTGAGCCTCCGGCCATGAAGACCCGCGCCCCGGGCAGGCCGTACTGGCTGCGAAGCCGCTCGATCAGGGCGTTGAGAAAGCCGATGTCATCCGCCTGGCTCGACGTCTGGTTGTCGGACCGGCAGTCGTTCCAGCCGGGCGAGCCGTCCAGGGCCGGGAGCCCGCCGGGATAGACCACGACAAAGCCCACGCGATCGGCGACATCCCGGAAGACGGAGAGGGGATGAGCGCCGGGATTGGCGATACCGAGCCCGATGCCGCCGCCGCCGTGCAGGACAAGCACGAGCGCCTTCGGGCTCCCTGTCATTCCGGCAGGCGTGTAGACGCGGAACTCGCGGGTGACGCCGCCGACCTGCAGGCTGCCCGAGGCGAGGCCCGGTGGATAGGGCGCGGGCGCCACCGTCACGGTCGTCGAGGCGGTGACCGAGCCGGAGGGGTTGGCGGCGGTGAGGACATAGGTCGTGCTGACCTCGGGCGAGACGGTCCGGTTGGAAAACCCGTCGACGGATCCGACCCCGGGGCTGATCGTCAGAGAGGTTGCGCCCTGGACGGTCCAGGACAGGGTCGTGGACTGACCGGGCTGGACCTGCGCGGCCGAGGCGGCGAAGACCGAAATAATCGGCGGGCCCGCAGGCGTCCCACTGCCTGTCCCACTCCCGCCGCCGCCGCAGGCGGCCAGAAGCACGCCGATGACCGGCATGATCCCCATCCAGATGCTTCGGATCCCCATGGGTCGCGCCTTCCCTTCCAGTCCGTTTGAGGGAAGAAACGGCGGTTCCCGGCGCTTCCGTCGAAGGCGCTCAACTCCGGGTTGTCGCGTTGTGCGGGAGGCTGTGCTGGATGCGCCGCCGCGCCTTGATGAGGCCTTCTGCAGACCCTAGGTCCCGCGTACCTCAGATCGCAAAGGCAGCGCTATGACGGAGTTCGCCCAGTTTTTCGCTCAGGCCCTCACCGTCGCGGTGATGCGGCGGAGTGATGGTGGAAGGGTCATCCTGCGGTTCGACTGCGTGCGCGTTTCCGAGGAAATTCCTAGCCCCCGCACCGAAGACTGAGGCGTCATGTCGGAGCGGCCGGCGTCAGCACTACGGGCGGTCTGAAATCGACCGGCGACGGCCGGGAAGGAAGAGGAAGCCACATGGAGCCCTTCTACGCAGAAGACCTGGCGGCGATCCACGCCGAGGGTTTTGGCGGTCTGGGCGCCGCCGCCGCAGGACTTGTCCTGGCCCTTCTCGGCGAAAGGATCGCCGGAGCGCGTGTGCTGGATATCGGGTGCGGGGCCGGCGCCCTCGCCGCCCCCCTGTCGGAAGCCGGGGCGGAGGTCACCGGCCTTGATCTTTCGCCAGACCTCCTTGCGCTCGCCCGGCTGAGGGCGCCCCGCGCCGCCTTTCTCGAAGCTTCCCTCCACGCGTGGGACCCGCCGCCCGCCGACGCCATCTGCGCCATCGGCGAGGTGGTGAACTACAGGGCCGACCCCAGGGCCGGAGAGGCGGGCCTGGCCGACTTCCTGTCCCGGGCGGCAAGGGTGCTGCCCCCCGGCGGCCTCCTGCTGTTTGACGCCGCCGCGCCTGGCCGGGGATCCAGCCGCAGCTACACCGAGGGGCCCAGCTGGGCGGTGGGATCCATCAGCGAGGAAGCCGGGGAGACGCTGACCCGCAGGATCACCACCTTCCGCAAGTCCGGCGACGCCTGGCGGCGATTCCATGAGATCCACAGGCTGGCCCTGTTCGCCCCGGACCGGGTGCTGAGTTCACTGGAGGCGGCGGGCTTCCGCGCGGAGATCCTGCCCGGCTACGGCGAACTTGTCCTGCCCGCCGGCCTGCCCGCCTATCGAGCGACAAGGCTCTAGCGATCATTCCGCTTCCTGAAGTCCTGTACATCGTCTGGCCGCCGGGCCATGCCGGGTATGGGCTTTTCACTCCCACTCTCCGTACCAGGCGCTCAAAAGCAGTGCTCGGGGAGAAATGTGGACAGGGCCGACGTCCCTGGAGCCGCGGCTGAGCCCCAGCCGCTACGGCTCCGCACCATGCTCTTCTTCGGGATCGGGTGCACGGCCAAGACCATCGCCCTGACCTTATACTTCATGGCGCCCCCCGAGCGCCCGCGGGGCCTGCTGAATCCAGAGCCCTACCTGCCCTTCTCCCTGCTCGCCGCAATCGCGACCCTGGCTATCCTCCTCGCCCAGGCCTTGTCCCGGGCCCGCCTTCGATGATGCCGGGCGTCTTCGCCGTCCTGCTCCATGCGCGGTTCCGCATCTCCCGGGAGGATCACGCCGCGACCCGAGCCAAGATCGATGCGATCAGGCGCAGGCGGGCCGGGGCTGCCGGAACGGCGGAGTCCTTCAGGTCCCGGCCCGCGACCTGCCCAGCAGCCAGGACGACGCCAGGGCTGCGGCGAGGGCGCCCGCCGCCTGTCCCGCCAGGAAGCCGGGGACCGATGTCGGGGCGATGCCCGCAAAGGTATCCGTCAGGCTCCGGGCGAGGGTGACCGCCGGGTTCGCAAATGATGTGGACGCCGTAAAGCCGTAGGCCGCTGTGATATAGAGGGCCACGAGGGCGGCCAGGGCGCCCGGAGCGAGGCGGGCGCCGAGCTGGATCACCATCAGGAGACCGAAGGTGGCCACGGCCTCGGACAGCACCTTTCCCGCCCCGTCGCGGACCTTGCCCGAGACCTGGGCGAGAGGCTGGTCGAACATGGCGTGGGCCAGGAACACCCCCAAAACCGCGCCGGCGACCTGGACCGCCATCCGGGCCAGGGTCTCACCCCTCCCCATCTGACCCGACGCCGCCCCCAGGAGTGTCACCAGGGGGTTGAAGTGCGCCCCCGAGACGGGGCCAAGAAGGGTGATGAGAACGAAGAGGCCCGCACCGGTCGAGACGGTGTTGAGCAGGAGGGCGACGGCGTCGTTGCCGCCGGAGAGCCCGTCTCCCATGACGCCGGACCCGACCACAATGGCCAGCAGCAGGGCCGTTCCGGCGCCTTCGGCAGCGAGTCGACGAGCGAGGCCGAAGCCGGGGCCGTCGGCGGTCACGGGGCCGGGTCCTCGCCGATCGCCTGCAGGCGCGCCCGGATGTCGGGTCCGTCGAGGACGTCGTCCGGAAGGGACAGGAACCGCTCGATCCGATGGCGCAGTCGCCCTCCTGCTCAACACCGTCTCGACCGGTGCGGGCCTCTTCGTTCTCATCACCCTTCTTGGCCC
>JBJTEN010000159.1:0-3106 GCA_046092925.1 Phenylobacterium sp.
AGGAAAGCGTGTGCGCCTTCGACTGGAAGGCCGCGTTTCCGGAAGTCTGGCCTGAGGGCAAGCCGGGTGGCTTTGACCTGATCCTCGGCAATCCGCCGTATGTGAAGCTGCAGAACCTCACCAAGGCGGCGCCGGAAGCGACCACCTACCTGCAAGCTCAGCGTGGCGACGACACCTATGCGAGCGCCCGAACCGGCAATTTCGATCTCTATCTGCCCTTTGTGGAGAAGGGCCTGCGTCTGCTCGGGCCCGGCGGTCGTATGGCCTACATCGCCCCCAGCCTGTGGACTGTGAACAACTACGGCGAGGGTCTGCGCGACCTCATTCGACGGGGTCGGCACCTGGAGCGCTGGATCGACTTCAAGGCCCATCAGATCTTCGATGAAGCGATCACCTATACGGCCCTGCAGTACTTCTCACGCGACCGTCAAGACGTATTGCGCATCGCCACTGCGCCCAGTGGTGAAGCGGCGGACGTTGACTGGACAAACGAAGGCTTGGCGGTCAGGTACGATGCGCTGCCTGAAAACGGTGAGTGGCTGATGGCCACAGGTGAGGATCGGGCATTGATCGACCGGCTGGCGGAAAGTTGTCTGCGGCTGGACGACCCCCGACTAACTTCCAAAATCTTTCAGGGGCTGATTACGAGCGCCGACGATCTTTACCACATGAAGAAGACGGGCAAGGGGCGCTATTGGTGCGTACCCAAGGGGCGATCGGGTGCGGCGCCTCACGAAGTGGAGATCGAGGATGCAATCATGCGGCCCTTGATCTCTGGGGCTGAGGCCAAGCGCTATGACGAGCCCGAAACCGACACCTACGTCCTGTTTCCGTATGAGCGCGATGACAAAGGTGCGATGCGCCTGCTGGAAGCGTCGGTCCTGGCCGCGCGGTTTCCGAGGGCGTGGGCCCACCTCCTTCGCTGGGAAGACCCGCTTCGTGGACGAGAGGCCAAAGAGGATAAGCGGCCATTCGATGATGAGAACTGGTACCGCTTTGGCCGAAGCCAGAATATAGACAAACAAGATATACCGAAGATAATAGTCGCTCAAACAGGACCCGAAATGCGCGTATGCGTGGACACGAATGGTGACAAATACATAAATAATGTCAGAGTTAATGGTATTTTGTCAGCAAAGGAAGTTGATAGATTTTTTCTGGCGGGGGCGCTCAACAGTCGGGTTGTCGATTTCGTCTTTCGTCGGATCGGCAAGCCCAAGCAGGGCGGCTGGTTCGAAGCCAACAAACAGTTCATCGCACCCTTGCCGATCCCCGATGTGGAGGCAAAGGATCAGGCTCGGATCGCCGATCAGGCGAAGCTGCTTCAGACAGGGCACACACGCACTCGCGCGCTACTCTCGGCCTGCGCTGAGCGCCTTTCGGTATTGGCGCGCCATCGACACCCGGAGGATTGGCTCTGGCCAGACCTGAGAACATTCGAGGAGCTTCAGTCTGCAGCACCTCCATCCCTGAAGACTCCCTCCGACCGGCGCGACTGGGCCACGACTCGTCGGAACGAGGACATTGCCGTCCGTTTGGAAGCGCTGCAGGCAGCGCTGGACCTCGGTGGACGTTTGGAGGCGACCTTTGACGATGGCGAGTTGCGTCTGTTCGCCGGCGGATCGCCAGTGATCACTCGTATCTATCTCGAAGAGGCCGATGGGAGGATGGCAGAAGCCTGGTGGCGCTGGTTGCTGCTCAGCCGGACCTGGCGGGAAGCAAAGCCCCTCGCAGATGAACTCCGTCGCCCCCCAGCGGATGCTCTATTGCCGGCAGCCGCCCAGTTTATCTCGCGCGTGAAGGCGCTGGCTGAGCAGACCTCCGCCCTCGAGCAGGGCGAGCAAGCGATGAACGAACTCCTGGCCGAACTTTATCAGCTAACGCCCGCGGAGCGGGTGCTTGTGGAAAACGATAGGAGTCGTGGAAGGCAGGGGTAGAATCGCAGTCCATATGGGTGACAAAGTGCGTAAGAGGCTGTCGCCATGAGCCAGCTGAGCCTGTTCGAGACGTCCCGTGCGGAGTATGCGCCGCCGCCGGTGAATCCTGACTTTGTGCGTAAGCATCTTCGACGCATCCTCAATATGGCGCGAGAGGCGGAGCGGCTGCCCTGGAGCCCTGCGGAGACCGAATCCTGGGCGGATTTGTTTCCGAAGTTGGCCGAGTCGCTGCCGCCCGAGGAGGGCAGGACCTTGTGCGAGGCATTCGCGGCGGAGCTCAAACGACTGAAGGGCGAATGAGCAGAGCTGCCGCGCTGGACCTTGCCCGGGCCCGGAACGAACACACCGCCTTCGGCAACGGCCCGCACGTGTGCCTGGGCCAGCACATCGCCCGCATCGAGATCGACGCCATGCTGGTGGAGGTGCTCTCCCGCCTCGAGGACGTGGAGCGCGCCGCCCCGCCCGAATGGCTGGCCAGCAACTTCATCTCCGGACCCCGGACCATGCCGATGAGGTTCCGGGCGGGGCGGCGGTTGGGGGTGGGGTGAAAAAGCCCTGAAACGGCCTTAATCCGGACCCGACCCCGCCACAGACAGCCCTCAGATTGGCAGTGTCGGCGGCTGGCCCTGGTTCCGGTCCCTGAACGCCCCCCCAGCCCCTCCGGGGCCGGGACCGGCCGCCGCGCTTGTCTCCATCCCCGATTTGACCCTGCGGTTTCGCAACGGCGGCCCTCCCAAGCGGTAGGCCGCCGGTTTTGTGTCGGGGGGTGGACCTGACAAGATCCGGGTAATCTGTAAAATACGGGTTTTCCATGTCCTGCAGCGGAGCCCGCCACATGAGCGAGACCACCGTCACCTCCGCCGAGTTGCAGCGGGCCTTCGGCGTCTACCGCGAGCGGGCGCTGGCCGAACCGGTGATCATCACCCACCACGGACGGGAGAGCCTGGTCCTCCTGTCGGCGGCGGAGTTCCAGCGGCTCAAGACCCTGGAGCGGAGGGCCCTGCACCCGTGGGAGCTGAGCGGCGCCGAAGTCGAGGCGCTGGAGGCGGCCGCCGTCGCCGAGGAGGCGGCCGCGCACGATCACGAGTACAGCCCGGACCGCTGAGCGCACCGGCGTGGACCTTCCCGAACCGAAGGTCGGCCTCGTCATCCGATACGCCTACCTCTGG
>JBJTEN010000160.1:0-7046 GCA_046092925.1 Phenylobacterium sp.
GCGCCTCGACATTGTCGTCGCCGCCCAGCTTGGCGCTGGCGCCCTGGACAAGGACGTCCAGGTCCGCAGGCAGGTTGGCGGCGTCCAGGCGCCAGGCGACCGGCAGGCCCAGTCCCTCGACGAAGGTGGACATGGGCGGGAAGGCGTCCTGGTCGGAGCCCGAGACCGCGTGGCCCGCGTCCTGCATCATCTGGGCGACCGCGGCCATGCCCGCCCCGGCGATTCCGGTGAAGTGGATCTTCATGCAGCCTTCCCTGCCGCCGCCAGCGTTAAGTGGCGATTAACCATACCGGGCCAGTTTGCCCCCGTCTTCTTCGAAGACATCCCATCACCACCATCACCTTGCGCCCGGCTCAGGCCGGGCGTCCTTTTTCCGGTCTTGGAGAGTCCGCCTGCAGGTGGTGTAGTGCCTTCCAAAGCCACAGGGAGGACAGCGCATGGCCAGGGCCGCAGCCGGCTTCAAGACCCGCCTGGAGCCGCAGGACGAGTTCCCGCACGATCCGGGGACCTTCAAGAACTACAACGAAAGCATGTACTTCAACGTGTTCGACCTGGCCCGGAAGGCCGGGGGCTGGTTCCGGATCGGCAACCGCCCCAACGAGCACTACGCCGAGATGACCGTCTGCCTCTACCTGCCCGACGGGCGCGTGGCCTTCATGTTCGGCCGGCCGACCATCGAGGGGAACACAGAGATGAGCGCCGGCGGCCTGAAGGTCGAGGTGGTCGAGCCCTTCAAGCGCCTGCGGGTGACCTATTCCGGCAAGGCCCTGCTCCTTGCACGCCCCCACGAGATGGCCGACCCCAAGCGCGCCTTCCGCGAGAACCCGTCGGTCCCCTGCACGGTGGAGCTCGACTACGAGGGCGTCTCGCCCATGTACGGCGGCGAGACCGTGCGCGAGGACGGGACCCCGATCGAGATCGACCCCGAGAAATCCTTCGCCAAGGCCCACTACGAGCAGCACTGCGCCGCCAGCGGCCGGTTCACCGTGGGCGACGAGGTGTTCGAGATCAACGGCCATGGTCTGAGGGACAAGTCCTGGGGCCCGCGCCACTGGCAGGCCATCGACTGGTACCGCTGGTGCCCGATGAATTTCGGCCGCGACTTCGGGATGATGCTGTCGGTCATCGGCGACGGTAAGGGCGGGGCCCGGCAGGGCGGCATGGTCTTCCGTGACGGGATCTACGACCTCATCAAGGAATGCCGGATCGAGAGCGACTGGGACGCGCACGGCTACCAGACCCAGCTGCGCGCCGAGGTGAAGACCGAGGCCGGGAAGACCTACTCCGTGACCGGCCGGGTCATGTCGCTGATTCCCCTCCGCAACCGCCGGACCACCCCCGACGGGGTGGAACTGCAGACCCGGATCACCGAGGGCATGACCGAATACCGGTGCGGCGACATGGTGGGTTACGGCCTTTCGGAGTACCTCGACCAGATCATCGACGGCCAGCCCAACGGCAAGGCCGCCGGCTACTGAGGCCCGAGGGCGACGGACCCGCTTGCGCGGGTGGGCGGCGCGGTCTATAGCCCCGGTCCTTCCAGGTGATCCCCGATAGCTCAGCTGGTAGAGCAGTCGGCTGTTAACCGACTTGTCGCAGGTTCGAGTCCTGCTCGGGGAGCCATCCTCTTCCTTACGCCTTCACCCTCCAAGGGACAGGGACAGGAACTGCAATGGAAGTCTTCTACGACAATCTCGCCGAATGGTGGCCCGTGATCTCCCCCCTCTCCGACTATACCGGAGAGTGCGCGGAGATTCGCCGGGTTCTGAAGGCCCTCCGGCCCGAGGCGCGGACCCTTTTGGAGCTGGGCAGCGGCGGCGGACACGTGGCCTTCCACATGAAGGCGGACCTCGACTGCACCCTGACCGACCTCAGCCCCCCAATGCTGGAGGTTTCCCGGCGTCTGAACCCTGACTGCCTCCACGTCCAGGGCGACATGCGGACCCTGGATCTCGACCGGCGATTCGACATCGTCCTGGCCCACGACGCCATCGCTTACATGACCTCGGAGGCGGACCTGAGGGCCGCCTTCGCCACCGCCCGTCGCCACCTCTCCCCCGGCGGGCTGGCCCTCTTCATTCCCGACGAGGTCCTAGAGACCTTCGAACCCGGCGAGTCCGATCTGTTTGGCGGCGAGACGCCGGATGGGAGGTCCGCCCGGGCCATGGAGTGGAGCGGCGAGCTAGGGGCGGACGGGACCACGACCGTCCACTATGCCTTTCTCCTGAAGGATGCCGCCGGTCGGGTGATCACCGCGGGCGAGACTCACCATGTCGGCGTCTTTGCGCGCGCCGACTGGGAGCGCTGGCTTGAGGCGGAGGGATTTTCGGTGGAGACCCTGGTGGAGCAGACGGACGAAGACCGCACGCCGCGGTTCTTCTTTGCCGGAAGCCGGATCTGACCCGCGGCGTCAGAGGTCGCCGGACGGCCGCGTCGTCGATCCGCCGCCGAAACTGAAGACCAGCTTGATGAGATAGACACTGAGCAGCAGGCCCGCCGCCGGGGACAGGCCGGGCGCAAGACTGACCGTCACCACCCCGGCCAGGGCCAGGGTCATGGCTGTCGCCCCGCCCCGGAGCGTCCGGGCCGACAGGGTAAGGACGATCCCGGCGCCCATCGCCCAGCTCCAGGCGAGCAGCGCCGCATGAGCCGAACCGGGAAGGATGAAGGCGATGGCCGCTGCGTGGGCGGCATGGACCGCCAGGAAGGCCAGCCGAAGGCCCGCAGGCCGAGACCCCCAGTAGGCCCGTGTCCCGTCGCAAAGGTTGGCGACCGCGCCCCCGGCGAGGTCGAGGGCGACCAGGATCAGGAGGCCAAGCTTCAGGGGCTCCAGCGCCGCCAAGTCCTTCCGGAAGGCGATGACGAAGACCGAAGTGAAGACCATCGCGCCAAGGTAGACGGAGGCGAGCTCACGGAGGGTCGCGCGCTCCCCGTGCAGAAGCCGCAGGGGTCCGGGCATTCCGATCTGGCGCTCTATGGAGGTGGACATGGGTTGACCGCCTTCAGGGGCTGGGCGGACGGCAGGCTAGCCCACAACCGTGCTTCCCTCCACACGTCAGCTGTGATCAGAGAGGCCGGGCAAACGAGGGGCGACCCCCATGGCCTGGACCTCAGTCTATGTCGGCGAGGCGCCGGAGCGGGTGAACCGCTGGCTGGCCCACAGCGGAGTCTGCTCGCGGCGGGAAGCGGAATCATTGATCGCAGATGGCCGGGTCTGGATCGACGGCGAACGGGTCGATGACGTCGGACGCAAGATTCTGCCGGGGCAGACCCTCAGGGTGATCGACGCACCCGGCGAGGGCGAAACCCTGCTGACGATCCTGGTCAACAAGCCGCCGGGCCTTGTGAGCGCCCATCCCGCCCCCGGTCAGGACGAAGCCCGCGGCCTTCTCGTCCCCGCGCGCGCCGCCGCCGGCGAGACGCCGCCGCCGGACGACCTCAGCCTGCCCCCTGCCGGGCGCCTCGACCGGGAATCGCGCGGCCTGCTGGTGCTGACCTCCGACGGGGTGGTCGCGCGGACCCTTATCGCCCCGGACTCCGGGCTGAAGAAGACCTATGAGGTGCGGGTCGAGGGTCGGCTGACGCCGGGGGTGATTGCGCGCCTGCGCCATGGCCTTTCCCTCGACGGTCGCCCCCTGAAGCCTGCCGGCGTCTTCCGCAAGGGCGAGGACAGGCTCAGGTTCGTGCTGGCCGAGGGCCGAAACCGCCAGATTCGACGGATGTGCGACCTGGTCGGACTGCGGGTGGTCGACCTCCAGCGAACACGGATCGGGCCGCTGTCGCTGGAGGGTCTCCCGGAGGGGCGCTGGCGCCGGCTGACCGGGGACGAGCGACAGCTCCTGCTTTCCGGGTCGGTCCCTTCCCCCGCCTCCGGCTGAGGCCCATATGACCTTGAAGACCGAGGGGGGATTGAGCGCCATGTCTGCAGGCAACCCAGCGAACTGGCGCCGTCGCATCCTCTACATCCTTGGGGGCGCCCTGGTCGTCGTGATCATCGGGGCGGGCTTCAGAAGCTGCAGGTCGGAACCCGAGGCGCCGCCCTATCGGACCGCCGAGGTGGAGTCCGGCGCTCTCGTCCAGACGGTTTCCGCATCCGGCGTGATCGAAGCGCTTGTGACGGTCGAGGTCGGTTCGCAGATCTCGGGACAGATCCAGCGGATCATGGTCGATTTCAACGACCGGGTGAAGGCCGGGCAGGTTCTGGCGGAACTGGATCCCCAGACCTTCCAGTCGCGGCTTCGCCTGGGACAGGCGGACGTCGCCGCCGGCGAGGCCGCCGTGCGCCAGGCAGAGGCGCAGGCGAACCAGGCGAGACAGGAGCTTTCGCGCCGACAGTCGCTGGCGGCCCAGGGCTTCTACTCCCCGGCGGCCCTGGATGCGGCGGAGGCTCAGGCGCAGACCAGCGCGGCGGCGGTGGAGGCCGCGCGGGCGCGGGTGCAGCAGAGCCGGGCGAGCCTGAGGACGACCGAGGTCGACCTTTCGCGCACACGCATCGTCTCGCCGATCGACGGGGTCGTCGTTCACCGGGCCATCGAACCGGGCCAGACTGTGGCCGCCAGCTTCCAGGCGCCTGTCCTGTTCCGGATCGCAAGGGACTTCGACCGGGTGCAGGTGAAGATCTCGGTGGACGAGGCGGACATAGGCGGCGTCAAGGAGGGCCAGGTCGTCCGCTTCACCGTCGAAGCCTTTCCGGACAAGGCCTTCGAAGGGGTGGTGACGCAGGTCCGCAAGCAGCCCGTGACCGAGCAGAACGTCGTCGCCTACACCGTCATGGCGGAGGCCCGGAACACCGGCGAACTACTGATGCCGGGCATGACAGCGAACGCAGACATCATCCTCCAGCGCCGGGACGGAGTGCTCAAGGTCCCGGCCGCGGCGCTCCGGTGGTCGCCGCCCGCCGAGGTCCAGGCCGCGCCGCGCGGTCCGCCCGGCACGCCGGTCCGGAACGATGCAGGACCGGAGTATCCGGGTTCGGCGGCAGTGCAGAAGGTCGTCGGCCAACTGGGCCTGAGCCCCGACCAGAGGCGGGCGTGGACGAAGATCCAGACGGACCTCCGGACCCGGGCGACAGCCGCCGCCTCGGCCGGAGACCGCGAGGCGGGGCGCAAGGCCGTCGCCCGCGCCGTCGACACGGCTCTCAGCCAGCTTGAAGGCCAGCTCGACGCGCGTCAGAAGGCCCGCCTGGGCGTCCTGCGCCCCCCTGCCTTCGACGTGGGCCCCGACTCTGCGGGGCGGGTTGCAGGCGTGGTCTACAGACTATCGCCCGAAGGTCCGCAGCCGGTCGTCCTGAGGGTGGGGCCCAGCGACGGGTCGATGACCGAGGTGCAGGGGAACCTCAGGCCCGGCGACGAACTGATCACCGGCGGCGGCCCTCGTCCCCGCATGCGCGTCGTTGTCGGAGGCTGACCGGCGATGACCTCGCCAGCCATGATCGAGATCGAGGCCCTCTCCAAGACCTATGTCATGGGCGAGGAAACGGTGACCGCCCTCGACTCGGTCGACCTGACGATCACGCGCGGGGAAAGCCTTGCGATCGTCGGCCCCTCGGGTTCGGGAAAATCGACCCTGATGAACATTCTGGGCGGCCTGGATCGACCGAGCCGGGGCCGCTATCGCTTTGAGGGCGAGGATGTCGGCGGCTTTTCCGATGACCAGCTGGCGGACTTCCGGAACCGCCGGATCGGCTTTGTCTTCCAGTCCTTCCAGCTCCTGCCCCGGCTCTCCGCGCTCCAGAATGTCGAGCTGCCGATGATCTATGGCGGCGTGTCGCCGGGCCTACGCCGCGAGCGCGCCGCCGCTCTGCTGCAGCGTGTCGGCCTGGGCTCGCGCATGGGGCACAGGCCGAACCAGCTGTCAGGGGGGCAGCAGCAGAGAGTGGCCATCGCCCGCGCCCTCGCCAACCAGCCGGACCTGCTCCTTGCGGACGAGCCCACGGGCGCGCTGGACAGCGCGACCGGGGTTGAGGTGCTGTCCCTGTTCCGGGAACTGAACACCGAGGGCCTGACGGTTGTCCTGGTCACCCATGACCGGGGGGTCGCTGACGCCGCGCGCCGGCGCATCGCCTTCCGCGACGGGCGGGTCATCGAGGACGTCCGGTCATGAGCCGGGCGCCCGCCTCAGAGATCATCCGCTTTGCGGCGGGGGCCATCATCGCCCATCCGCTTCGCTCGGGACTGACCTCGCTCGGGGTGGTGATCGGGGTCGCCGCCGTGGTGATGATGACCTCCATCGGCCTGGGCGCCCAGAAACGGGTGACGGATACGATCACGGGCCTGGGGTCGAACCTGATCATTGTCACACCCGTGCAGCCACGATCCGGCGGGGGCGTCATGGGCGGCGCTGGATCCAGCCAGAGCCTCACGGACTCGGACACCGAAGCCATTCTCCGGCAGGTCGACGGCGTCGCGGCCGTGGCGCCGGCCGTCAACGGAATGGCCCAGGTCACCTCCGAAGGCGCCAACTGGAACACCTCCGTCGTCGGGGTGACGCCCTCCTATCTGGAGGCCCGCGATCTCGTCATCGAGTCGGGGCGGATGTTTGATGAGCGCGAGGCGCGCCAGGGACGGAAGGTCGCCGTGCTCGGCCCTACGGTCGTGACGCAACTCTGGGGCGAGGCCGATCCCATCGGCAAGCGCATCCGCATCCGGGGAACGCCCTTCGAAGTGGTGGGGGTGCTGGGCTCGAAGGGCCAGTCGAGCTTCGGACGCGACCAGGACGACATCATCCTGGCGCCCCTCGAGACCGTCCGGAACCGCATCATCGGGCGCAGGATCAAGGCCGACAGCGTCCAGACCATCTATGTGAAGGCCGCCTCGGAAGAGGAACTCACCCTGGTGCAGGAAGAGATCGACTCAGTGCTTCGTGCTGAGCACCGGATCCAGCCGGGAGAAGACGACGACTTCCAGACCCAGAACCCGGCCTCGATCCTGGAGGCCTCCCGGGCCGCGATCGGGGCGTTCACCGTCCTGCTCGCCGCCATCGCCGCCGTCTCGCTGGTCGTGGGCGGCGTCGGCATCATGAACATCATGCTTGTCGCGGTCACGGAG
>JBJTEN010000161.1:0-7172 GCA_046092925.1 Phenylobacterium sp.
CCCGGCCTGAGCCCGCGTCTGATCGAGACCGCCTTCCGGTTGCCGCAGGGCGGAGAAAGCCAGATCGAGGAGGAAGCCCAGGGCGAGTCGTTCGTCGTCCGGGTGGACAGGATCATTCCGCGCGCCCTGCCGCCTCTGGACGAAGTGCGTCAGCCCCTGGCCCGGGCCTGGATGAACCAGGAGATGGCCAAGCGGGTGCGGGCCAAGGGCGAGTCGCTGGCCGAGCAGGTCCGCAAGGGACAGGACATCTCCGCCGTGGCGGCGTCCATCGGCGCGCGTCCGGCGCGTCTGGCCGGCCTGACCCGGCAGGGCGCCGGACAGGGCGGACCGCTGTCGCAGGAGGGCTTCGGAGCCGCCTTCCAGGCGACCAAGGGGGGTGTCTTCGTCGCCGCCAACCCCGCCGCCTTCGCCGTGACGGTCGGTCGGGTGGAAACAATCACGCCCCCTGCCGTGGCCGACAACGCCCGGTCCGTGGAGGACGTCCGGCCGCAGCTGGGCATGGCCATCTTCGAGGAGCTGGGCGCCGAGCTTCCGCGTTACGCCCGCTCGGTTCTGAAGGTGGAGACCTCGCTGGAACTGGCCCGCCAGGCCCTTGGCGTCGAGGCGCCCAAGACAGAACAGCCGGCGGGGGAAAAGTGAGCCCGGAACCCGGCTTCGAGGCCTTCCGGGACATCTATGGCGCGGGTCGCGCCCAGGTGGTCTGGACCCGTCTGATCGACGACCTGGAAACACCCGTCTCGGCCTACCTCAAGATCGCGAATGGCCGGCCCTACGCCTTCCTTTTCGAGAGCGTCGAGGGCGGCGCCTGGCGGGGACGCTATTCGGTCATCGCCCTCAAGCCCGACCTGGTGTGGCGGTGCCGCGGCGACACTGCGGAGGTGGCTGAGGGAAAGGCGATCGCAGAGGGCCGGTTCACGGTCCAGCCCGGGGGCGCCCTGGACTCCCTGCGCGACCGTGTGGCGGCCTCCCGCCTCGAAACGCCCGCAGGCCTTCCTCCGATGACGGCCGGCGTATTCGGCGCGATTGGCTATGACATGGTCCGCCTTGTCGAGCGTCTGCCCAACATCAACCCGGACACCCTGGGGCTTCCCGACGCCGTCATGATCCGGCCCTCCGTCGTAGCGGTGTTCGACAGCATCGGCCAGGAGATCCTGCTGGCGACGACTGTCCGGCCGTCGGAGGGCCCGGCGGAGGCGGCCTGGGCGGCGGCGACCGCGCGACTTTCGGCGATCCGGGAGGATCTGAAGGCCCCCGCCCGGCCGCCGGAAGGAACGGCCGAGCCCCTGCCCGACCGCTTCACGACGCCGGTCAGCCGGGAGGACTACCGCACCGTGGTGAGCCGGGCGAAGGCCTACATCGCCGCCGGAGATATCTTTCAGGTCGTGCCCAGCCACAGATTCCGGGCGCCGTTTCCGCACGATCCTTTCGCGCTCTATCGGTCGCTGCGCCGGACCAATCCCTCCCCCTTCCTGTTCTATCTGAACTTCGGCGACTTCCAGCTGGCCGGGTCTTCGCCGGAAATCCTGGTCCGGCTGAGGGACGGCAAGATCACCATCCGCCCCATCGCCGGGACGCGACCCCGGGGCGCGACGCCCGAGGAGGACCTGGCCCTGGAGGCCGAGCTTCGCGCGGACCCCAAGGAGCGCGCCGAGCACCTGATGCTCCTGGACCTGGGACGCAACGATGTCGGACGGGTGGCCATGCTCAACGCCGCCGGCGCCAATGCGCCCGCGGCTCGCCGGGCCGGCCCCCATGTCCGGGTGACCGACAGTTTCTTTGTCGAGAGATACAGCCACGTCATGCACCTGGTCTCCAATGTCGAGGGCGACGCCCCCGAGGGCCTGGATCCTGTCGACGTGCTGATGGCCGCCCTTCCGGCGGGCACGCTTTCGGGGGCGCCCAAGGTGCGGGCCATGGAGATCATCGACGAACTGGAGACCGAGAAGCGCGGCGTCGCCTATGCCGGAGCCGTAGGCTATTTCGGCGCGGACGGCTCGGTGGACACCTGCATCGTCCTGCGCACGGCCTGTTTCAAGGACGGGATCATGTACATCCAGGCCGGCGGCGGCGTAGTGGCCGACAGCGACGCCGACGCGGAGTATAACGAGACCCTGCACAAGGCCAGAGCCCTGCGCCGGGCCGCCGAGGAGGCCTGGCGCTTCGTCTGATCAGGGGGCCGGCGCGAGGATCACCGCGGCGGCGAGGGCCAGGGACGTCGCGGCCGCGAAGGCGGCTGCGGCCAAGGCGGCCCAGGCCCCGTCCTTCCGGCCCGGGGTCTCCAGCAGGGCCTTGGCGCGGGCCAGTTCGTCGGGGCTGACAGCCCCCCGGGGGGAATCACTTTCGGCCATGGCTCGAGCCTGTCCCTTCGCGCTGTTCCTGACAATCGGGCTTTCCCTCGCGCGCGGGTTTCACTAGGGACAGGGCCATGATCCTGGTGATCGATAACTATGACAGCTTTACCTACAACCTGGTTCATTACCTGAACGAACTGGGGGCGGAGACTCGCGTCCACCGCAATGATGACCTGACGGCCGCGGATGCGATCGCCCTGAGGCCCGACGCAGTTCTCCTGTCGCCGGGCCCCTGCTCGCCGGATGAGGCGGGCATCTGCCTGGAACTCCTAGGCAAGGCGCCCGACACCCTCCCGATCCTCGGCGTCTGCCTGGGGCACCAGTCCATCGGGCAGGCCTTCGGCGGCCGGGTGGTCCGGGCCAAGGCCCTGATGCATGGCAAGACCAGCGCCATCCGCCACACCGGCAAGGGCGTCTTCCGTGACCTGCCGAACCCCTTCACGGCGACGCGCTACCACAGCCTGGCGGTGGAACAGGCCAGCCTGCCCGACGCCCTGGAGGTCACCGCCTGGACCGAGGATGGCGAGATCATGGGGCTCCAGCACCGGTCCCGCCCTGTTCACGGGGTCCAGTTCCACCCGGAGTCGATCGCCACGGAGGGCGGCCACAAGCTGCTGGGCAACTTCCTTGAACTCGCGGCCAGGGCCCGTGTCTGAAGTCTTCCGCCCGCTGCTCCGCCGGCTGGTCGAAGGCGAGGTTCTCGACGCGGCCGAGGCCGAGGCCTTCTTCGCCGCCTGCCTGAAGGGCGAACCCTCGCCCGCCCAGGTCGGCGCCGCCCTGACAGCCCTGCGCATGCGCGGCGAGACCCCGGGCGAGATCGCCGCCGGGGCCCGGGCCATGCGCGCGGCCGCCCTGCGGCTGGAAGTTCCCTTCCCGACCCTCGATGTCTGCGGCACCGGGGGGGACGGCCTGCACACCCTGAACATCTCCACGGCGGTGGCGTTCGTCGCAGCCGGCGGCGGGCTGAAGGTGGCCAAGCACGGAAACCGGGCCCTGTCCTCCAAGTCCGGCGCCGCCGACGTCCTTGCGGCCCTCGGGGTGGATATCGAGTCCCGGGCCGATCGACAGAGGAAGGCCCTGGAGGAGGCGGGCGTCTGTTTTCTCTTCGCCCAGGCGCACCATGGCGCCATGCGGCACATCTCGCCGATCCGGGCGGAGCTGGGCTTCCGCACCCTCTTCAATCTCCTCGGACCCCTCACCAATCCCGCCGGCGCCGCGCGCCAGGTGCTCGGGGTCTTCGACTCCGCCTGGCTTCAGCCAATGGCCGAGGTCCTGCGCGACCTCGGTTCGGAGTGCGCCTGGGTGGTCCACGGACAGGGCATGGATGAGCTCACCACCACCGGCGAGACCGAGGTCGTCGAACTCAAGGACGGGGTCCTTCGCCGCTTTACGGTGCGTCCCGAGGAGGCCGGCATTCCCGAGGGACGGCTGCAGGACCTGGTCGGCGGCGACCCCGGGTACAACGCCAGGGCCCTTCAGGCGCTTCTCGACGGAGCCCCGGGCCCCAACCGGCACATCGTCCTGCTGAATTCTGCGGCGGCCTTTGTCGTCTCTGGCCGGGTGCGCACCCTCGCCGAGGGCGTGCGGCTGGCCGGTCAGGTCATTGATGACGGTCGCGCCCGGGCGGCGCTGGATGCCCTCGTACGGATCTCGAACGGCCGATGACGGATATCCTGACGCGCATCGCCGACTACAAGCGCGCCGACGTCGCGGGGCGCAAGGCCGCCCGCCCGCAGGCCGTGGTCGAGGCCGCCGCCGCGCGGGCGACCCCGCCCCGGGGGTTCGCCGCTGCGCTGGAGGCCGCCGCCGGACCCGGACGTCTCGCCCTGATCGCGGAGATCAAGAAGGCCTCGCCGTCCAAGGGCCTGATCCGCGGTCATTTCGACCCGCCCGCCCTGGCGCGCGCCTATGCCGAAGGCGGGGCCGCCTGCCTGTCGGTGCTGACCGACGGGCCGAGTTTCCAGGGCGCCGACGCCGACCTGGTCGCGGCGCGGGCGGCGACCTCCCTGCCCTGCCTGCGCAAGGACTTCCTGGTCGATCCCTGGCAGGTCGCCGAATCCCGCGCCCTGGGGGCCGACGCCATCCTTGTGATTCTGGCCATGGTCGAGGATGGCCTCGCCGCCGAGCTGATGTCGGAGGCCGACCGTCTTGGAATGGACGCCCTGGTCGAGGTCCATGACGAGGTGGAAATGCGCCGGGCCGGCGCACTGGGCGCCCGGCTGGTCGGCGTGAACAACCGCGACCTTCGAACCTTTGTCACCGACCTGGCGGTTACGGAAAGACTGGCCGCCCAGGTCCCTGAAAACGCTCAACTTGTAACCGAGAGCGGAATCTTCAGCAGGCAGGACGCCGAACGCCTTTCCAGGGCCGGCGCCGTGGCCATGCTGGTGGGCGAGAGCCTGATGCGGCAGGACGACGTGGCGGCGGCGGCCCGGGCCCTTCTCGGCGCCTGACCCGGGCCTCGCGCCAGGGCGCTTGACATTCCCGGAGAACACCAGAAGAACATCGCCGTAAGTTGTTGCTTTGTTCCCTGGAGGGGGCTCCGGTCATGTTGACGCGCAAACAGCACGAACTGCTCATGTTCATCCATGAGCGGATCAAGGAGACAGGCGTCTCCCCGTCCTTCGACGAGATGAAGGACGCCCTCGACCTTGCATCCAAGTCCGGGATCCACCGCTTGATCACGGCCCTCGAGGAACGGGGCTTCCTGCGCCGCCTGCCGCACCGGGCGCGCGCCCTGGAGGTGGTGAAGCTTCCGCAGCAGGCGACCACCTCGGCGCCGCCCAGGGGCCGGGGCCCCGCCCGGCTTTCGGTGGTTGAGCCCGGCGCCCCGCCGCCGGTCGCCCCCCTGGCCGCCAACGACACCCGCGAGCTGCCGGTCCTCGGGCGGATCGCCGCCGGGACGCCCATCGAGGCCATCCAGCAGGAACGGGACCGCATGCCGGTGCCCGAGGCGATCCTTGGCGCCGGCGAGCACTTCGTCCTCGAGGTCCAGGGCGACTCCATGATCAACGCCGGCATCCTCGACGGGGACCGGGTGATCATTCGCCGGACCGACTCCGCCAGTTCCGGCGACATTGTCGTGGCCCTGGTCATGGGAGAGGAAGCCACGCTGAAGCGTCTCCGCCGCAAGGGCGCCTCCATTGCGCTCGAGGCCGCCAACCCGGCCTATGAGACCCGCATCTTCGGGCCGGACCAGGTGGCGGTCCAGGGCAAGCTCGTCGGTCTCATCCGGGCCTATCACTGAAGCCCGGGGGCCGCCCACGGGCGGACGCCCCGCATGGGCTGAGCCCAGAGGGCGCGCCATCGCCCGTCAGGAAGCCGCCAGAGCTCTACCGAGCCGCCCGATCTGAAATCGGCCTCATCCAGGATGAACCGGGCCCCGCAGGGTCCGGCCGGGCGCGGTGCGCGCAGGACGATCAGGTCGGCTGAGCTGCAGGCCTGCCGGTATTCCCTCAGGAGGGCGCCCGGTCGCCGGGTCCAGATGACGGCCACGGGCGGCCCCCCCGGGGCCGGCGTGCAGGCATAGTCCCGGCAGGCCAGTCCGGGGACCGGACCGTCCGTCGGCGCGCGCAGGGCAAGACCCCGCCGTCGGGACCAGACCTCCGCGCCAAAGCGGCGCACGTCCGGCCTCAGGGCGACTGCAGCCTCCCCCACCCGCACCGCTGCGGACGCCGCGTCATGGGCCACCCAGAGATCGGGAGCCGGCGTCCGCGGTGCGAGATAGACCGCCAGGGCGAGAGGCAGGCCGATCCACCGGAGCGGGCCCTTCCAAAGGCAGATGAAGAGCAGGCCCAGGAAGGTGACCGGCAGGGCCCAGGGCGGCGCGCTGGCGACCACCCTCTCCGAGCCCGGAAGACTGGCGAAGATCCGGGCGATGGCGTTCAGGGCCTCGATCCCCTGCCCGGCGAACCAGAGGGGGATATCCCCCAGGCCGAGGGGCGTGAGGAACACCCCGAGGGCGAGGGCCGGCATCAGGAGCAGGGTCGAGACCGGCTCCGACAGGAGGTTGGCGGGAAGCCCGTAGACCGCGATCCGGTTGAAGTGCTGGAGGGCGAAGGGGCCGGTGGCGAGCCCCGCCGCCAGCGAGATCAGGACCCCGGCCAGGGCGGCGGTCCCCGCGCCCTGGAGGATCCGGACCGGCAGGGGGGTGGAGATCTCGCGAACCGGCGCCGGCCAGGCCTCGGCGACGGCGACCAGGGCGGCGGTGGCGGCGAAGGACATCTGAAAGCCCGGCTGGGTGACCGCCTCCGGCCGCATGAGCAGGACCACCGTCGCCGCCAGCGCCAGGGTGCGGAGGCTGATTGCACGTCGATCCCAGAGAATGGCGCAGAAGGCGGCGCAGGCCGTGACTCCCGCCCGGACCGCCGGGTCGGGCCCTCCCGACAGGACAAGGTAGGCGAGGATGGCGATCATCCCCGACGCCGCCGCAATCTTGCGCCCGGAGAGCCGAAGGGCGAGCCAGGGACTGACCGCCACCGCGAGCCTGGCGAGCCCGTAGACGAACCCGCCCACAATCGCCATGTGCAGGCCGGAAATCGAGATGATGTGGGCGAGGCCCGCCGCCCTCAGCGCTTCGACCTGGGCGGGCGGGACAAAGGCCTCATGACCGGTGGTCATGGCGGCGGCGAGACCGCCGCGATCCACCCCCATGCGATCGACAAGGCGTCGGGTGAGATCCCACCGGAAGGCGTTGACCTGCATCTGGAGGCGCAATCCCCAGGGAAGGCAGCCTGGCGAACCGGTCGCGACCTCGACCCCGCCCAGGGCCAGCCCGACCCCTCCCACGCCGTCGAAGAAGGAGTCCCGGGCGCCTACGAC
>JBJTEN010000162.1:0-4648 GCA_046092925.1 Phenylobacterium sp.
GGCTTCATCTTCCAGTTCTACAATCTGATCCCCAGTCTGACGGCGCGGGAGAACATCGACCTGGTCCGGGAGATCGCGGACCAGCCCCTGCCGGCGGAAGAAGCCCTCGACCTGGTCGGTCTGTCGGCTCGCATGGACCACTTCCCCGCTCAGTTGTCCGGTGGCGAGCAACAGAGGGTCGCTGTGGCCCGCGCGCTCGCCAAGCGCCCCGCCATTCTGCTGTGCGACGAGCCCACCGGCGCCCTGGACCTGCAGACCGGCGTGCGCGTGCTGGAGGCCCTGGTCGAGATCAACGGCCGCTATGGCTCGACCACCCTGGTTGTGACGCATAACGCCGATGTCGCCCGGCTGGGGACGCGGGTGATCCATTTCCTCGACGGACGGATTCGCGCCATCGAGACCAATACCGTCCGGGCCCGGCCCTCGGACCTGAAGTGGTAAGGCGGGGGCTCAATCCCCTCGACCGCAAGCTCCTGCGGGATGTCTGGCGCATGCGGCTCCACGCCGCCGCCATAGCCCTGGTTCTGGCTTGCGGCCTGTCCACCCTGATCATGGCGGTGGGCATGCGCGGCTCTCTCTCGCAGACCCGGGACGCCTACTACGACGCCTACCGGATGATGGACGTCGACGCCCTCGTCGTTCGGGCGCCTGAGCGCATCTCGGGCCAGCTGGCGGCCTTGCCGGGCGTGCGGGCCCTGGAGACCCGGGTGTCGGGATACGCCCTCCTGGACATTCCCGGGCAGAGCGAGCCGGCCTCGGCGCGCCTGGTCTCCCTTCCTGCGCAGGGGCGTCCCGCCGTCAATGACCTGGCCATGGTCCGCGGCCGCTGGCCCGATCCGGCGCACCTTGAAGAAGTTGTGGTCAGCGAGGCCTTCGCCGACGCCCTGGGCCTGATCCCGGGGGACTCCCTGTCTGCAGTGATCCACGGACGTCAGAGGCTTCTGAAGCTGGTCGGCGTGGCCAACTCGCCCGAGTTCGTCTTTGTCGCGGCGCCCGGCGAACTCTTCCCCCAGCCTGAACGGTTCGGCGTGATCTGGATGGGTCGACAGGCCCTGGCTCGCGCCTACGACATGGAGGGCGCCTTCAACGAGGTCGTCTTCCGGCTGGAGCCCGAGGCTGACTGGAGCGCGACCCTCAGGTCCATCGACGCCCTGCTCGCCCCGCACGGTTCCGGCGGCGCCCTTGGCCGGGACCGGATGATGTCGGACCGGTTTCTGAGCGAAGAGCTGAAACAGCTGTCGACCATGGCGATCTTCCTGCCGGCCATCTTCCTCCTGGTGGCGGCCTTCCTGGTCAACATCGCCCTCGGACGGATGATCGCCACCGAGCGGTCGAACATCGGCCTGCTCAAGGCCTTCGGCTATGGCGACCTTGCGGTGGCGTCTCACTATGGCCGGAGCGCCCTGCTGACCGGCCTGATCGGCGCAGCCCTCGGGACTGTCGCCGGCCTCGTCCTGGGCCGGGGGGTGGCTGACCTCTACCGCGCCTACTACCACCTTCCCGAACTGGCCTTCCGGGCGGAGCCGATGATCCTTGCGGGCGCCTGGGCCGTCGCCCTTGCGGCGGTCACCGCCGGCGCCGTCCTTGCCGTGAGGCAGGCCGTCCGACTGCCGCCTGCGGAGGCGCTGGCCCCTCCCCGCCCCCCGGTCTATGGCCGCTCGGGGGAGGGGTATGACAGTCTCGCCCATCGCCTCGACGCCAAGTCCCGGATCATCCTGCGACGGATAGGACGTTTCCCCCGGCGCGCCCTGAGCACCCTGGCGGGGATCGCCCTGGCGATCGCCCTGCTTGTGGTGGCGGGCGCCTTTCCGGCGGTGATGGACCAGCTGCTGAGGGTCCACTTCTCGATATCGAACCGGCAGGACGCCACCCTGACCTTCGCCGAGCCCAAGGGGATTTCCGGCCTGCACGCCGCCTCGCGCCTGCCGGGCGTCCTGGCGGCCGAGCCCTTCCGGGCCGAAGACGTGCGCTTCGCCAGGGATGGGCGAGAGGTCCGCGAGGTGATCTTCGGACTGCCGCCGGACGCCCGCCTGAGCCGTCCGGTCGACCGGGAGGGACGGGCCGTAGAGCCGCCAGTTTCCGGAATCGCCCTGTCCCGGGCCCTCGCCGAGAAGCTGGACGCAGCCCCGGGAGATATTCTCGAGATCCGCCAGGCAGCCGGCCGCCAGGTCGAGGGACAGGTCCGCGTGTCGCGGATCGTCGATCCCATGCTGGGGTCGGCGGCCTACATGAACCTGGCCGACCTCGGGCGGCTGATCCGGGAACCGGACCTCATCTCCGGGGTCCATGTTCGCCTGGACCCGGCTGGTCACGCGTCCCTGAACGCCCGCCTGAAGGAGACCCCCGCGATCGCCGGCGTCAGCTACCTGCGCCAGGCCGAGGCTTCCATGCGCAAGGCTTATGCGGATGGCGTGGGGGTGATGACCAGCGTCTACCTGGTCTTCGCCGCCGTCATGGCGGGCGGGGTCGCCTTCTCCGCCTCGCGGGTGACCTTCGCCGAGCAGGAGCGGGACCTCGCCACCCTCCGGGTCCTGGGCTTCAGCCGGGCGGAAGCCTCCTACATTCTGCTGGGCGAGCTCATGGTCCTGGCCCTGCTGGCGGTGGCTCCGGGCTGCCTACTGGGGACCGGACTCGGCCTTCAGCTGATGCGGCTCTTCCAGACCGACATGTACAGCTTCGACTTCGTCTTCAGCCCGGGGGCTTACGCCTTCGCCATAGCCTTCACCCTCTTGTGCGTGGGCGCCGCGGGCCTGATCGTGCGAACCGCGGTCGACCGGCTGGACCTGGTCGCCGTACTCAAAGCCCGGGACTGACGCGCCATGACACAAGGCAAGCCCTTCCGAGTGACCCTCGCCTCCGGCCTCTGGATCGCGGTGGGTCTCGCCCTGGCTATCGGCCTGGCCTGGCTGGCCTGGCCGCGCCCGCTGAAGGTCGAGATCGGCCTGGTCGACCGGGGCCCCGTGGGGCAGACCCTGGTGGACGAGGGCCGGACCCGGATCCATGACGTCTTCACCCTCGTCGCCCCGGGGGGCGGAGACCTGCGCAGGATCACCCTGCACGCCGGCGACCCGGTCGCCCGGGGACAGGTTGTGGCGACCCTGGGTCCCTCCGATCCGGTCCTCCTCGATACGCGCGCCGCCGCCGCCGCAGACGCCGCCGTCTCCGCCGCCCGGGCGGGCCTCGCTGTAGCGGTGGCGGACGCCGACCTTGCCCGCAGGGACCAGGCCCGGATCGCTCGCCTGGCGGGAGAGGGCTATGCCTCGCGCGCCGCCCTGGACGCCGCTGACGCCGCCCTCAGGGCCGCCCGGGCCCGTCTCGCCGCACGGCAGGCCGAACTCCGCTCCGCCCAGGCCCAGGCCGGGCGCCCGGCGGCGGTCGCCCATGGCGTGACCGAGGTCCGGAGCCCGGTCGAAGGGCGGGTGTTGCGCCTGATCCAGGAGAGCGGCGGGGTGGTGCCGGCCAGCGCGCCTCTGCTCGAGATAGGCGACCCGAATGATCTCGAGGTGGTCGCCGACTTCCTGTCTCAGGACGCCACCCAGGTGCAAAGGGGCGCCGACGCCGTGCTTGAAGGCTGGGGCGGCGAGCGTCCGATCCCCGCGAAGGTTCTGCGTGTGGAGCCCTACGCCCGGACCCGAATCTCGGCCTTGGGGGTCGAGGAACAGAGGGTCAGCATCGTTCTGGGATTAGTGGAGCCGAAAGCCGCCCCTCGCCTGGGCCACGGCTTCCGCGTCGATGTGCGGATTACCCTGGAGACGGTGGCGGACGCGGTCAGGGTTCCTGCCGACGCCCTTGTCCGCCAGGGCGAGGGCTGGGCGGTCTTCAGGGTCGAGGCCGGCCGCGCCCGCCTCACGCCGGTCAAGACCGGAATCGGCGATGATCGTCATCGGGTCGTGATCAGCGGCCTGAAGCCCGGCGACAGGGTGGTGGTTTTTCCGGCGGCCAGCCTGAAGGAGGATGCGCGGGTGACGTATTGAGGGTGCGACAGGCCCGCTCTGTCAGACGACTGTCACCCCGCCTTCGCCGAACTGTCGCAGCCTGTCCCTAGCTTCCCCGCCACTCGGTCGATGGAACGGCCGGAATCGGGGATCACCATGAAGTCTGCACTCATCTCGGGCGCCTCCGCCCTCGCCCTCCTGCTGGCCGCCTCCGCCGCCACCGCCGCCGAGGACGCGGCCACCATCGAGGAATTGATCATCTACGGAAAGGGCGAGAGCCGGCAGGTGCAGGCGATCTCCACCGAGGAGATTCAGCGCGTGGCGCCCGGCACGAGCCCGATCAAGATGGTGCAGAAGCTGCCGGGGGTGAACTTTCAGTCCGCCGACGCCTTCGGCGCCTATGAGTGGTCAACCCGGATCTCCATCCGCGCCTTCAACCAGAACCAGCTGGGCTTCACCCTCGACGGCGTGCCGCTGGGCGACATGAGCTATGGCAATCACAACGGACTGCACATCAGCCGGGCGATTGCGAGCGAGGACCTGGCCGGCGTCGAGCTGGCCCAGGGGTCCGGCGCTCTCAGTGTCGCCTCGACCTCAACCCTTGGCGGCGCTCTGAAGTTCGTCAGCCGGACACCGTCCGAAGAGCTTGGCGCGGACATCGCCGTGACGGCGGGGTCCAGAGAGATGCGTCGGGTATTCCTTCGCGCTGAGAC
>JBJTEN010000163.1:0-6554 GCA_046092925.1 Phenylobacterium sp.
GCCTACAAGTTCACCCGCAAGCCGGACGGCGACGTCCTCGCCATGCACGTGATCGAGGAAATCCACCGCCGGTTGCCCAACACCCACCTGGTCATGCACGGCTCCTCCAGCGTGCCCCAGGACCTGCAGGACATCATCAACCAGTACGGCGGCGAGATGCCCCAGACCTGGGGCGTGCCGGTCGAGGAGATCCAGCGCGGCATCAAGAACGGCGTGCGCAAGATCAACATCGACACCGACAACCGCATGGCCATGACGGGCGCCATCCGCAAGGTCTTCGTCGAGAACCCCGGCGAGTTCGACCCCCGCAAGTACCTCAAGCCCGCCATGGAGGCCATGCGCGCGGTCTGCCGCCAGCGGTTCGAGGAATTCGGAACCGCCGGCCACGCCTCGAAGATCAGGCCGGTTCCGCTGTCGGAGATGGCGAAGCGCTACGCGTCCGGGTCCCTGGCGCCGAAGGTCGGCTGACAGCCTGCCCGGCCCCTCGCCGGGCGCGGTCGGCCAGGTAATGGAGCGCCGACCGGCTGGGCATGAAGAAGTAACCCCCGCCGCGAACGGTCACGAAGTCCGGTATGCCCCGGATCCGGCGGACGGTGCGGCCATCGGGAAGGGACAGGTCCTGGAGCTGTCCATCGGAGTCGACAGCCGGGTCGGCTTCTCCCGTCAGGCCATGGAAGGACGGCTCGCCCAGCCAGCTCTGCTGGATGAACTCGAACTGGCGCTCCAGGTCCGCACATGCGGCGAGGAAGATCAGTCCCTCGGTCGCCCGACCGCCGTCGGATGCGGGTTCGAGATAGGCCCGGCCCCGGCGCAGGATCCGGTGGCTGCTCACATGGGTCGGCGCCTGCAGATTGTCTGACATCAGGCTGTCCCGAGGATTCGAACGGCGGACGTGAGAGCCCAACGGGCAGGCGAAGCCCCTTGGATCGAAGGTCGCGTAACTGAAGTCGTTGGTGGGATTGGGCCGGTGGGGCTGAGTGTCCGGGTAGAGGGCCACCGGTGAGCCATCCTTCCAGCGTCCGATCATCTTCGCGCCGACCCAGTGCGGATTGACCCCCGACATGCCCGGATTCAGGGCCAGGGCGGCGGCGGTCTTTACGGTGTAGTCCTGGAAGCCCGCGACATCCTGCTCGAGCTGGCGCACCACCAGGAAGGTCCCGTTACGACCGAAGTCGTGGTCCGCCCCCGCTCCGGATTCCAGTCCGAAGGCCGGGTAGCGCCGGTAGAGGGTGTTCGACACCACCGGCAGAAGGTCCAGCGGGTCGAGTTCGGCCGGCAGGGCGCAGGTCGGGACCTGCCCCTGCCGGTTGTGGGGGTAACCCAGCAGGATCTCGCCAGGCTCCACCTGGTCGGAGACGAGGCCCGGATCTCCTCTCAGGCCTTTCATCACCGGGTTGGAGATTCCATCTGCAAAGCCGAAGGGCTCGGCGCGCAGGCCCCCGGCCATGCCCGGTCGGGCCGGGGACAGGAGCGTCTTCCTGAGGATCAGGCCAAAGTCGGACGCCTGCTTCTCGATGGCGGCGCTGCAGTCCTCGGGGGTCATGCCGTAGACCAGCAGGACGGCGTCCACCCCCGGCTGCCCCGGGGTCGCCCCGGTCCAGGCGGAGTCCGTCCACGACCAGCGGGATGGCGCCGATGGCCCCGCGTCGCGAAGAATCCGCTCCCGGCTGCTCATCCCCTGGTAGAAGGGCGCAAGCAGGCCGGCGAGCCCGACGCCGGTGTCCGGCGCCGGAAGCCCGAGCTTCACCAAGCCCGAAGCCGTGAAGCCAATGAAGGAGACGTCTCCTGGACGATCGGGAAAGGGGCCCGACTCCAGGCGAAGCGCCTGAGCCCATAGCCTCTGGTTCCAGCGATGAGGATCCGGATCGGCGTTTCCGAAGGCGACGGCGCGGGTCAGGTGCGACGTCCATCCGGGAAGGTCGGCGTCCGAGGGCAGGTGGATCAGCCCGCAGGCCATGGCGGGCAGGGAGCCCAGGCCTCTCAGCACCAGGGTCTGGACCTCCCCGGTCTCGATCTCGAGCGCGGGTCTCTTCACGGAGGCCAGCATGTCCAGCCAGTCCTGGGCCTCGGTGGCGTTGGATGCGCGCATCAGGCCGTCGTGAATCAGCGCGTTGCGCCGGATGTTCTCGAGCGTCACGCCAGGATAGGCGGAGTACCAGAAGTTTGTCCGCCGGAGGGAGCGCTTGGCGAAACGCTTGAAGGCGTCCGAGCCGGAAGCCCCGCCCAGGAACATCAGGGTCGGCGTCGGAACACCGCGGCTGTGTCCCCAGGCCGCATTCAGGCCGAGGGAGGCGAGGGCTGTGAAATCCTCCAGGTAGCTCAGCCAGGATCCGTCATAGTTCGACATGAACACCAGGGCGTCCGTGCCCGGGGGTTTCACCCAGCGTGCGAAGTGGATCGTGCCCATCCGGGCCAGGTTGCCCTGCCGGAAGACAAAGAGCGCGAGAAGTCGGATCACCCACATGCCGAAGGCCAGGGCGTACCTCCGGAACGGCCCGGCCTTCAGCCGGGTGACGGAGATCATGTGATTCTGAGCATAGCCTTCCTGGTTCTCGAAGACCTCGACGTCCGCAACCGCCTCCGGCGACGGCGGACTCGGATCCGCCCTGTCCGCGGCCTCATGCGCAAGCACAAGGCCGGCGAACAGACCCGCGGCGGCCAGGAGTCCCAGGACATAGGCCGCCAGCACCCAGACCAGGCTTGTGAAGACGATCTCGAGGACCCCGGCGAAGTTGCGGGCGGCGCCGCCCGGACCCAGATAGATCCGAACCATGACCGTTACGGCCACGGCGAGCGCGAGCATGACGGCCAGGACAGCGCCCCGGTTCCGGTCCTTCAGCACCAGTCCGAGAATGGTCAGCGGCGGGGGATTTTCGCTTCCGGGCGGAGAGGTGAAATCCGTGGAGGCGAGCCGGCGACCCAGGGGCCGCATCAGAAAGTCCCGGAAGGCCCCGGCCTTGCGGACCAGGTCGCTCAGGGCCTGGTCGTCGGCCGACGCCCGCGCCAGGTCGGGATCGTTCCGGATCAGCCGCCGGACGGTGTCAAGGGTCTGGACGGCGTCCGGCGGGGCGCCTGCGGGACGAAGGGCGTCCCTCTCCTCCAGCGCTCCGCGGGTGTTGAGATAGTCCAGCACCTCCCGGACATAGTCGGCCAGGGCCTTCTGGCGGCGGATGTCGCCCGCGGGCAGGCCGATCGTTCCGGGATACTGCAGGCCGGTCGCCCCCCAGGGCGTGCACCTTATGTCGAGGAGGTGGTCCTTGAGGAACTTGCCGAGGTCGCCGGTGGTCCGGATCCCCGGGTCCACGATCCGGAACAGCCCGAGCCACCCTGTCATGCACGCCGCCGCGCGGTCTATGGCCGCAGGTCCGTCGCCATCGACGTTCAGTTCGCCCATCAGCCAGGGCTGCGGCGTGGATTCGAAACCGAAGTCCAGGACGCTGAAGGAGGCGAAGTGCACCACTCCGGCCGCGTCAAGGTCGCGGTCGCCTCCCTGGGACCGAAGGGCCTCCAGGCCCGCCGCAAGAGCCTGGGCGTCGGCCCCGGCCGGCAGCCGCGCGCCGAACACCATCAGGGTCTGTCCCGCGACCGGGCCGTCAGGCCGCCAGGTCATCTCCATGTGACGGGGGAAGGGGCCCACTGAACGCACCCTGCCAGAATCGCCCACCGAAGGGGCGAGATCTTCCCGGGAGAACAAAGCTATCGCGATCTCCAGCATGACAGCCTTGGCGAGGTGAATCCCGATGCACTTGTGGACACCGGCGCCGAACATGAGTTCGGCCGCCTGCTTCTCGGCGGTTGGCCGGTTGGGGATGAAGGCGCCCGGCCATCGGAAGCGACGTCCGTCCCCGAGGGCGGATGCAGTTGAGACCATCAGCAGGTCACCCCGTCGCACCTGAGTAGCGCGCAGAGTTCCCCGAGCGATGACGGCGTCCTTGCCGACCAGACGGAACTGCCCCGGGTATAGGGTCGGGGAGAGGCGAGCCGCCTCCATCAGAATGTCCAGGAGATCGGCCCGCGTCCCCTCCGATCCTGTCTCCCCGCGCGCCCGAATCTCGGCGGCAAGCTGTCGGGCCCTCGCCCACCAGAACGGCCGAGCCAGCAACAATTCAATGATCGCGGTCATTCCGATTGTGGTGGTCGGAATCATCCCCGCCGCGTTGCCCGTAAGGAAGGAGACAATCTCTGGACGAGTGATCCGGCCCGCAGCTTCAAGGGCGAGCAGGCGCGTCAAGAGAGTATCCTGAGCAGCTCGTCGCTCAGCGACCTCAATACTGCGCTTGACCATGCCGCGGAAAAGGCTCGCGGCCTGGAGAGCATCCTCTCGGGTCTGGGGTGCTCCGAAGGGATCCGAGAAGAGCAGACGGGACATTCCAATGGTCCAGTCCGCCAAGCCGTCAGGATCCGGCGCTTCAAAGCCGAAATACTCTATGCAGACCTCTGCCGCCGTTCGCCGGATCAGGTCTCCCACGACATCCATCTGTCCTTGCGACTGGTCAACGAGCGTGTTGGCCACCCTTGCTGCATGCGCAGCGACGCGGGCCCGGTCCAAGGGGTTGGCGAGTTCGCCGACAACATCCTCAAGAATCCTGCGAGCCGGTGCGTGTTCCGCGCCATTCAAGCCCAGGACGAAGTTGGCTCCCTCCCCAAGGTCGCGCATCTCCTCGCCATAGACCGTCGGAAAGGTGTCGCCGGCGCCGAGGACTTCTTGAACGTCGTCGTAACGTGTGATCAGTCGGATGGGTAAGGGCCAGATCCGGAGGTTGGGAGCCAGAGCCCGGATCATCCCAAGGCCAGCGCTTGTGATGGCCCTGGTCAGTCCACCGAGGCCCGACCCGATGTCATTCCGGGCCGTCTTGGGATCCAATCTGAACGGGGATGGACGCTTCCAAGGATCACGCGCCTCAGCCGCCTCGGCTTGCCTGATCTTGTCGTAGTACTTTTGCGTGATCGCAATTTGGAATCTACGAATGGGATCCGTCAGGAGAAATTTGACGATCCCCCACACAAGTATGATTCCCAGAGATCCGATTAGAAGAGCTGATGGATTCGGCCAGATCCAAAGAAAAATCCCATAGAACGCTGCAGCGACAATGACTGCGATGCAGCCTGCAACCAGAAAAAAGAAGCCAAGAAGCAGCGCTTCTCTTAGCTTGCTGACCCACATGTGCAGCCCCCCGACGAGCGCGGCATGGTTTCGGAGCCGGCTGACGATGGCCGTGGCCCTAGGTGTCGCCGGTATCCGGGTCGCCAAGGGCCTGCCGCAGGCCCCCTTTGAAGAACGTGTTCCAACGGCTGTCGACAAATGGCAGCCAGTCGATGTTGTCTTGGTCGAATCCAGGACAGGCCAGGTCCATGGCCTTCATCGCTACAAGAGCCGCGCTGGCATCGCCGCGCCGAACCAGTGCGTTGATCTTGACCACGTGGGCAAGCCAGTAGCCGGGGCGCCGGATCAAGGATTGCTCAGCGAGGTCGAGGGCTTCGTCCCAGCTTTCCGTCATGCAGTAGGCTGTCGCCAGTTCGCCCAGGGTGTGAAAGACGAAGGGGTCTGAGGGGCTTAGACGCAGAGCTGTCCGCAGGCTCACAAGTGCGTCCTCGGGGCGCCCGGCAAGATTGAGGGAAGAACCGCGCATGGCGTGTCCCAAGGGAAGGCTTGGATTTAGCTGGATGGCCTGCTCACAGAGCATTTGCGCGCGGTCGGTGTTCCTAGTCAGCAATTCAAATGCGCCAAGGATGGCGTAGCCGCGGCCATCCTCCGGATCGGCGCGCATGGCGTCGCGGGCCAGTTTCGACCAGGCCTGCATGTCCTCGGGCTTCACCCTTTCCGCCCAGTTGCTCCAGCCGATGCGCCAGGCGGCCTGGATGAGCACCTCGGGATTCTCGGGCTCAAGTCTCAGGGCCTCTTCGATCAGGTCCCGGGCGATCAGGGCGTCATGCCGGGTCATCCGGTTGAGGTGCCAGCGGCTCTTCCAGATCAGGGTGTTCACATCCCGGCTTGTCGCCGGCCTTGCGGCGGCCCTGGATTGTTCGGCGTGGTCGATTTGCGCCGACAGTATGGCGGTCAGGTCCTCGAGCAGGGGGGCGAGGCTCTCGTTGGCCAGGCTTCCGGGCAGGTCGAAACGCTTGGACCAGATGACTTTTGCGGTTTCGGTATCGACCACGGAGACCGCCAGCAGGAAGTTCTCGCCCGCGGCCCGGAGTCGACCTTCGATGACATAACGCGCGCCGAGGCTCTGCCCGATGGCCTTGGCGTCCTGGATGTCAGGGCCGAAGTGAAAGCTGGAGGATTTGGCGATCACCGGCAGCCAGCGAAGCCGGCACAGCTGGTCGATCAGGTCCTCGCTCAGCCCTTCGGCGGCGAAGTCCAGCGCGGGATCGCCCGTCTGGTTCTGGAACCTGAGGACGGCGACGGCCGGGCGGCCCTGGAACCCGGGTGCAGGCTGGGTCAGGTCGAGAACATGCCGGGGCAGGGGCGGGAAGGGCGGCGCCGGAGCTTCCCGGGCCGCCAGTTCGGCATTCAGGAGAGACCGCTGTTCCCGGAGCCAGTCCTCGAAGCC
>JBJTEN010000164.1:0-2539 GCA_046092925.1 Phenylobacterium sp.
CTGGTCGACAGGCCGATCGCCCCGGCCGCCAGGCATTGGCGCAGAAGGTCCTGCATGGCGGTGATTTCATCGGCGCGCGCAGCGCGCTGGTTGGCGTCCGGCCCCATGACCCAAAGGCGGATGACGCTGTGGCCGACCAGGGGCGCCACATTGATGGCCAGCCCCTTCTCCAGGGCCCGGCGATAGCCCTCCCAGTCCTCCCAGGTCCAGTCGAAGGCGATGGTGAAGGCCTCCGGCGGCAGTTCCTCGATCTGCTGGAACATGCCGATCACCGCCTTGCGGTCGCCCGCCTTGAGAGGCGCCATGGACAGCGAGCAGTTGCCCGGAATGATCGACGTCACGCCGTGCTCAAGGCAGGGCTTGGCCGCCCCGTCCCAGAGCAGCTGGACATCGAAATGGGTGTGCGGATCGATGAAGCCGGGCGCTGCGACCTTGCCGCGCGCGTCCAGCTCGGCCCGGGCCGGGCCGTCCACCTTGGGCCCCACCGCCGCGATCCGCCCGTCCTTCACGGCCACCTCGCCGATGAAGCCCGGCGCACCCGTGCCATCCACCACCCGCGCATTGCGGATCACCAGATCGAACATGACGCGCCCTCCGCCCTTTTTCGTATTGTCCGCCAGCTTGGCCCGGGTGGGCAAGTCCCCTTAGGCTGAGGTCTCGAACACGAACATCAGGACCACAGCGACGGCCATCACCCCTGTAGCCAGCCATCCCAGCAGGCGAAGGCCCAAGGGGGCGGTGAAGTCGCCCATCCGGCGTCGGCTGGAGGCGACGATCAAGGTCGCCGCCATCAGGGGCACGGCGATCACCCCGTTCAGGACGGCGCTCCAGAAGAGGGCCTGGATCGGATCAAGAGGCGAAAACAGCATCAACAGCCCCAGGCCATAGGCGAGGGCGATCACACCGTAGAAGGCCCGGGCGCTCTGCGGCTTGCGCTCCAGCCCGACCCGCCAGCCGCGCAGTTCGCCAATCGCGTAGGCCGCCGAGCCGGCCAGCACCGGCAGGGCCAGGAGACCCGCGCCAGCGATTCCCAGGCCGAAGAGGAAGAAGGCGGCGTCGCCGGCACTGGGGCGAGGGGCCTCGGCGGCCTGGGCCGAGGTGCCGATCTCCGTGATCCCCATCACATGAAGGGTCGAGGCGGTGGTCAGCATGACGAAGAAGGCGATCAGGTTCGAAAACCCCATGCCGACATAGGTATCGAGGGAAATCCGATCCAGCTCCCTTCGCGCTGGACGCGGATTCTGCGTCAGGGGCTTCTCCCCTGCGAGGGTCGCATCCTCCACCTCCTGGGCGCTCTGCCAGAAGAAGAGGTAGGGACTGATGGTGGTTCCGAACACCGCCACCACGGTGATTATGGCTTCGCGGCTCCAGTTCAGCTGCGGCCAGAGCGCGTCCCGGGCTGCGGCTGACCAGTCGATCTGGACAGTGAACACCACGCCGACATATGCGAACAGCGACAGGGTGAGCCACTTCAGGACGTGGACATAGCGGTGGTAGGGAACGAACACCTGCAGGCACAGCGAGCCCGCCGCGAGGCCAATGGCGAAGACCGCCTCGTTCCCGCCCAGGACCAACCTCACCGCAGCGCCCATAGCTGCGATGTTCGCCCCGATATTGACCGTATTGGCGATGAACAGACACAGGACGATGCCGTGCGCCGCCCAACCGGGCAGCACCTGGCGCATGTTGGCGGCAAGCCCCTGCCCCGTCACCCGGCCGATCCGCGCGCAGATCGACTGAATGGCCGCCATGAGCGGAAGGGTCAGGACCACCGTCCACAACAGTTCGGTGCCGAACCGCGCCCCGGCCTGGGAATAGGTGGCGATGCCGCTGGGGTCGTCGTCCGCCGCACCGGTGACCAGACCGGGTCCCAGCCGCCGGAAGAACGACAGTCCGCCCGGCCGGCGGCGGCTCATCGATCGCCCGACGTCGAGAGTCCCTTCAGCAGGCGCCGCCACGACTGGCCGACCAGCTCGGCCGCCCCCGACGCGCCACAGGCCGCCAGGAGGTCGAAGCCGGCCTCGGCGTCGAGCACTACAGGGGCCACGACGCCGTTCTCGAACCTCACCTTCAGAGTCAGCTCGGCCTCGCCGTCATGCCCGGCCGAGACCTCTGCAGAGACCACCACGGCCTCCCCATCCTGCGCACCGCCGCTCAAGACCTCGGCGGCTCCACGAAGACCACGTCGCCGCCCAGAAGCAGGCCGCGCGGCTTGCGCATCACGAAGATATGCAGGTTCCAGCCCCGGATCCTGTCCATCGCCTCCTCCAGGGACAGGTCCGGAAGGGCCCGCGCCGCCAGCGCCTCCAGGGTCTCGTCCGGCTCCGGCGTGACGAACCGTCTCTGCTCGGTCAGCGTCATGGGCGCCTCCTTGCCGTTGTATCTCCCACCTTGGCACAGGCCCGGCGGCGGGGGGAAGTGGGGCAAGCTTCCCGCACACGCCTCCGTAGCCGACCGGAACCGCCGCCGGCTTGTCGCAAGCTGCGTCCAGGCCCAGTGTGCGGGGCAGGCCGCACCCTGCGCCGGGGGCCTCCTGGGT
>JBJTEN010000165.1:0-2962 GCA_046092925.1 Phenylobacterium sp.
CCTCGAAGCCCTCCTCGCCGGGAAGGTCCAGTCCCTCCAGGAACTCGGCGTCGGCGCGGGAGGAGGGCGGTTCATTGGCGTTCGCGGCGCCCGGGACAGGAACATCAAACCGGATGGCTTCAAGGTTGAGCCTGACCCTCAGGCCTTCGGTAAACAGGAAGGGCGTCGGTTGATCCGCAAGCAGCTTGCGCAGGTTCGACAGTTCACGCCGCAGGCTGGTCTGCGCCTGGGCCGCACCCCGCGATCCCCAGAGTTTTTCCTGCAGGAACTGACGCGTTCTTTCGCCATCCCGTCCTGTGGCCAGGAGGGCGATTAGTCCCATTGTCTTGCGGCTTGCAATCTCCACCCGCGCTCCGTCCGCGCCTTCGAGACGAAACGCCCCCATCAGCCAGACCGAGTAAATTCCGGATCGCCCGGTCATTCAAACGACTCCTGAAACGTGTCGTCAGACCCGAGGCCTCGGATTTCACACATTTTTCACGCTATCGCCCGCCACTCAAAGCCATCGACCATCGGGAGGATCCCAGGCCAGGCTTGTCACGAAGATCCCCAAACCCAAGATCCGCCCCTGCGGACCCAGCTGCGCGAGTCTACTCTGACGCGAAACCCCGTCCCAGCGCTCACGTTTTTTTCACGCAGAAATCACGAGTTTTCAATCCATCTGCGAGCCGCGCATCTCCTTCAGCCAGACTCCGCCCACAACCAGGGTGATGGTCGCCACGACAATCGGGTACCAGAGGCCCCGGTAGATGTCGCCGGAGGCCGCCACCATGGCGAAGGCCGTCGCCGGAAGGAACCCGCCGAACCAGCCGTTGCCGATGTGGTAGGGAAGCGACATGGAGGTGTATCGGATCCGCGCCGGGAACATCTCCACCAGGGCGGCGGCGACCGGTCCGTAGACCATGGTGACGTAGAGGACCAGCAGGGTCAGCAGGGCGACCACGAGGGGCTTGTTGATCTGCGCAGGGTCGGCTCTGTCGGGGTAACCCGCCTCCGAGAGGGCCTCTCCCAGGACCTTCGTCCAGGCTGCGCGGGTTTCCGCCAGTTCCTGGCGCGACTGGCCGGTTCCGTCCACCGATGAGATCACCGTGTCGCCGATCCGGACCTGGGCCAGTGTTCCAGCCGGCGCGGTCTCGTTCCGGTAGCTGACCCCGGCGTTGGCGAGAGCGGACTTGGCGATGTCACAGGACGAGGCGAAGGCGCTTCGCCCCACAGGGTCGAACTGGAAGGCGCAGTCGGCGGGGTCTGCAATCACCGTGACCGGGGCCGAAGCGCTCGCCGCCGCCAGAGCCGGGTTCGCCGCTGCGGTCAGGGCCTTGAACACCGGGAAATAGGTCAGCACCGCCAGGAGGCAGCCTGCGAGAATAATCGGCTTCCGGCCGACCCGGTCGGACAGCCAGCCGAAGACGACGAAGAAGGGCGTTCCGATCAGCAGGGCGGTCGCCACAAGCATGTTCGTGGTCAGACCATCGACCTTGAGCGTCTTCTCGAGGAAGAAGAGGGTGTAGAACTGTCCAGTGTACCAGACCACGGCCTGGCCCGCCGTGAGGCCGACCAGGGCCAGCAGGACAAGCTTCAGGTTTCCTCGGTCGGCGAAGGCCTCCGCCAGCGGCCGCTTCGATGTCCGCCCCTCCTCCACCATCTTCTGGAAGACCGGGCTCTCGTTGAGCTTCAGACGGATCCAGAGCGACAGGCCCAGCAGGATGGCGGAGACCAGGAAGGGAATTCGCCAACCCCAGTCCTTGAACGCGTCTTCGCCCAGCAGGGTGCGGACCAGGATGATGACCACCAGGGACAGGAACAGGCCAAGGGTCGCCGTCGTCTGAATCCAGCTGGTGTAGAGACCCCGTTTTCCTTCAGGCGCATGCTCGGCGACGTAGGTGGCGGCGCCGCCATATTCTCCACCCAGGGCGAGCCCCTGGACCAGCCTCAGGACCACAAGGATGATCGGGGCGGCGACCCCGATCTGGCTGTAGTCCGGCAAAAGGCCCACCGCAAAGGTCGACAGGCCCATCAGCAGCATCGTGACCAGGAAGGTGTTCTTGCGTCCCCACAGGTCCCCCAGCCTCCCGAAGACCAGGGCGCCGAAGGGTCGCACGGCGAAGCCTGCGGCGAACGCCATGAGCGCCAGGATGAATCCTGTCGTCTCGTTCACGCCGGAAAAGAAGTGGAAGCTGATATAGGCGGTCAGCGACCCGTAGAGGTAGAAATCGTACCACTCGAAGACCGTGCCGGCCGAGGCGGCCCCCACGATCAGCCGGTCGTTCCGGGCCTTGTCCGCCATCTGCGCCTCCCCAGGTCATGTCCCCGGGTCGAGGATAGGCGCCGAAGACGCCGGGAATCCAGACCCGGCCCGGCTTTCACCGGGCCGGGCCCCGAAACTCAGAGGTCGGAGAACTTCTTGCCGTCGGCCACCAGCTTCTCGAGCAGGGCTGCAGGCTTGAAGTCGTCGCCCATCTTGGCCTGGAACTCCTTCATCTTCTCCAGGACCTTGGCCGGGCCGATCTGGTCGCCGTACCACATCGGGCCGCCGCGATAGACGGGCCAGCCGTAGCCGTTCTGCCAGACCACATCGATGTCCGAGGACCGGATGGCCTTGCCCTCCTCGAGGATCTTCACGCCCTCGTTGATCATCGGATAGATGCAGCGCTCGAGGATCTCTTCGTCGCTGACCGTCCGCGGGTTGGAGCCCGTCTTGACGATGAAGTCGTTGATGATCTTCTCGGTCACCGGGCTCGGCCTGGCGTTGCGGTTCTCGTCATAGTCGTAATAGCCGGCGCCGGTCTTCTGGCCGCGGCGGTCCATCTCGCAGAGCACGTCGCGGATGCTCTCGCCCTTCGAGCGTTCCTTGACCCAGCCGATGTCCAGGCCGGCCAGGTCGCTCATGGCGAAGGGGCCCATGGGGAAGCCGAAGTCATAGAGGACCCGGTCGACATCCCAGGGCATGGCGCCTTCCATGACC
>JBJTEN010000166.1:0-6874 GCA_046092925.1 Phenylobacterium sp.
TCGGATCGCGGCTGGCCTGCCACTCGCCGAGGTCCTTGTAACGGGTCATGAGGAGGAGCCGCCGGGCGTCCTGGCTCCGGTCAATCTCCGTCTCTTCGGCGAGAAAGAGCCCGAAAATGCGGGCGTCGAAGCGGGCCTCGAAGTCCGGCCAAGCCTCTGTGGACAGGGCCAGGAACTCATCGACAGCGGAGGCGTCGATGTTGAACCAGTTGTGGACGTAGACACCGCCGTGGGGCGGCCGATCATGCTCCGACGGACGAGCCGTCGGGGCAAGGCGGGTCCGAACCGTCGAGACGGCGCCCTCGACCCGGGTCGCGGCCAGGGCGGCGTCGCCTCCAGTTCAGGGAAGAGGGCGAGAACCGTGTTGGAGGCGAATCCCAGCAAGGGTGAAAAGACCGCGACAGGCCTGACCGGAGCCCGCGCAAGCCTCGCCGCGGTTTGCGCCACAGCGTCCCGCTCCCGTCCGACGGTGACTTCGAGATAGTCGAACATGCCTTACCTCCCCGGCGCAGGCGCAGGAATCTCGCTGTAGCTGCAGGAAACTGAGATCACGCCCTGCAAGACACAAGGAAAATTCTGAAAACTCTCAGAAATTCGCCCTCTGCGAGAGCCCGCCGTCGACCACCATGTTGATGCCGGTGGTGAAAGCCGACCGCGGGCTGCACAGGAAGACGGTCGCGGCGGCGATTTCCTCGGGAGTCGCCATGCGGCCGGTGGGATTGCGCTTGAGCATCTGCTCGAAAAAGCCGGGCATGGCCGCCTTCACATTGCCCCAGACGCCGCCCTCGAAAAAGACCGTGCCGGGCGAGACCACATTGCAGCGCAGGCCCTTCGGCGCGCCCTCCCTCGCCACGCCCTTGGCGAAGTGGATCTGGGCCGCCTTCATCGCGCCGTAGGCCGAAGGCGACGCCGCCTCGGCGGCGGAGATGGAGGAGATCAGCACCACCGCCGCATCGCCGGTCTTCCCGGCGGCGGCCTCGAGGTGCGGCCGGGCGGCGTCCAGGGCGTTCACGGCGCCGAGAATGTCGATCTCGAACATGGCCTTCCAGTCCTCGGGGCGGGCGCCCTGGACCAGGGCGCTGGCGTTCGAGACCAGGATGTCCAGCCCGCCCAGGGCCTCGGCCGAGGCCCGGACGAAGCCCTGCAGGGCCGCGCCGTCGGCGATGTCCACCACCTGCCCGAAAGCCTTGACCCCCTTGGCCTGCAAGGCGGTGACGGTCGCGGCGACCTCGTCGGCCTTCCGAGCACAGACGGCGACATTGCCCCCCTCGTCGGCCAGCAGGTCGGCGATGGCGCGGCCGATGCCGCGGGTCGCGCCCGTCACGATGGCGCTCTTGCCCTTCAGTCCCAGGTCCATGTCGTTCTCCCTCCGAGGGGCGCGCAAACCTTGTGGCGCAGCCCGTTACACCCGCTATGTAGACCCGCCGCCCGGGAAAGCCGAGATGCTCGACCAGTTTGATCCCCGTATCGACCCTGAATTCACGCCGGTGAACGCGGAAACCTTGAGGTCGCGGCTGGAGCCTCTCTTGCCGGCAGGGGGCTATCTGACTTCGCTGGAGGCGATCCGGCCTTACGAAAGCGACGGCCTGCCCGCCTATCGCTCCCTGCCCGCCGCCGTCGCCCTTCCCGAGACGGTGAGCCAGGTGGCCGCCGTGCTTCGCGCCTGTTCGGACCTCGGCGTCCCGGTGGTCGCCCGGGGTGCGGGCACGGGACTGTCGGGCGGCGCCCTGCCCTTCCCGGGCGGGATCCTCCTCGTCATGTCGAAGTTCAGCCGCATCCTCGAGATCGACCCCGTCGCGATGACCGCCCGGGTCCAGCCCGGCGTGCGCAACCTCGCGGTCTCGGAGGCTGCAGCGCCCTATGGACTGTTCTACGCCCCGGACCCCTCCTCCCAGCTGGCATGCTCGATCGGTGGCAATGTGGCGGAGAACGCCGGCGGCGTTCATTGCCTGAAGTACGGCCTGACCGTGCACAACATCCTGTCCGTTCAGATGGTGACCCTGGAGGGCGAGGTCCTGACCCTTGGCGGGCCGGCCCTGGACGCCGCCGGCTATGACCTGATGGCCCTGTTCACCGGGTCGGAAGGCCTGCTCGGCGTGGTGACGGAGGTCCTCCTGCGGCTCCAGCCCCTGCCTGAGACGACGCGCCTGATCCTGGCGGCCTTTGACGAGGTTGGCCGGGCCGCCGGGGCGGTGGCGGCCATCATGGCGGCGGGGGTGGTGCCGGCGGGCCTTGAGATGATGGACGGTCCGGCCCTGCGGGCGGCCGAGGACTTTGCGAAGGCCGGCTACCCGCGCGAGGCCGCGGCCATCCTGCTCTGCGAGATCGACGGGCAGGCCGAGGATGTCGCCGAGGAGATCGAGCGGGTCTCCAGCCTCCTGCGGGGCTCCGGCGCGACCGAGGTCCGCATCGCCCGGGACGAGGCCGAGCGCCGGCGCTTCTGGGCGGGCCGCAAGGGCGCCTTCCCGGCCATGGGACGCCTCGCCCCCGATTACTACTGCATCGACGGGACCATTCCCCGGAAGGCCCTGCCCTTCGTCCTGGCCGAGATGGGCAGGCTGGCGGAGGTCCATGGCCTTGGGGTGGCCAACGTCTTCCACGCGGGGGACGGCAACCTGCATCCCTTGATCCTTTACGACGCCACCTGGAGGGCGACCTGGAGAAGGCCGAGGCTCTGGGTGGGGCGATCCTCGAACTTTGCGTCTCGGTGGGCGGCTCGATCACCGGCGAGCATGGGGTCGGCCGGGAGAAGATCAACCAGATGTGCGTCCAGTTCAGCGAGGCCGAGGTCAACGCCTTTCACGCCCTGAAGGCCGCATTCGACCCCGCCGGCCTGCTCAACCCGGGAAAGACCATCCCCACCCTCGCCCGCTGCGCCGAGTATGGCGGCATGCATGTCCACAAGGGAGCCCTGCCGTTCGCCCACCTCGAGCGGTTCTGACGCCGACCCGATGCAAGCTCCCGCCCTTGCGGGCGCCCGGAACAGGTCGAAGTCGCCCTCTACGACTATTCAGGAGGTTCCGGCGCCCACTTTGGCGTCCTGCAGGGTGCTGATGTAACTCTGCAGGAGGCGCTCCAACTCCAAGAGCCAGAGGGTGCGATCTTCCTCGCTGAGGTCATAGGAAGCCGCAATTGCCGCATGGGCGACGACCGCAATCATGCGGCACACACGATCCAGTCGGTCGCGTGCTCCGGCGCTGACAAAGGGGTCGAGTACGTCCGCCATCGCTCTAGCGACCGAGCCATCCTCGCTGAAATGATGCCCTTGCCCGGCAAAGACACGATCAGACGCTTCGGACAGAATCACATAGGCCCGGTTCCGCGCATAGAAGTCCAGAAAGGGCAGAAGGAACGCGCGCGCCGCCTCGATCATGGACGAGGGAGGAGCCTCCTGCTGCCGGCGAACAATCGACGCCCCCAGATCGACGATCTCTTCGCTATAGCGTTCCATCAGGGCGGTCAGGAGCACCGCTCGATTGGGAAAAAACTGATAAAGCGAGCCGGGTGAAGTGGCCGCTTTCTTGGCGACCATGTCCATTTTCAAGCCCTCCGCCCCATGCACCAAGATCAAGTCAGCCGCTGCGTCCAGCAGCAACTGCACGCGTCGGTGACCTCGATCCTGACTTGGCCTTTTGCCTCTTGGCGCGCTCATGAGCGACAGCTTCACCTCCCATCCTACTTGGCTCCTTGACAATACGAGATCTCTCTCATATTTCCAAACACGAGAATTTCCTCGCCTTTAAGGAGTCCCCTCATGCTAATTGATCGCCGGGCCCTCTTGGGAGGCCTGAGTGTTGTGTCAATAGGCTTCGCGGCCCGCGCCGGGACCGTAACGGACACAGACGTCATCATCATCGGATCCGGCGTCGCTGGGATCTCAGCGGCGCAGACCTTGCGGGCCTCCGGAGTGTCCGCCCTCGTTCTTGAGGCCAGGGACCGGATTGGAGGTCGGGTTCTGACAGACACGACGACACTGGGGCGCGCCTTTGATCGTGGCCCCTACTGGTTGCACAACAAGGCGACCAATCCCCTTGTTCCGCTCGCGCGGAAAGCGGGCGTCCGCCTGATCGAAAGCAGCTACTCTGATGGCGCGACATTCGACCTTGGAGCCCTTAGCGCCGACATGACCTGGAAGGAGGTCGCTGGGGCGGCGACGGCTTGGGAACTTCGGCAGATGTTGCCGTTTGCAGGTCTGAAGGATCGCTCGCTCGGGGCGACGATACCCGAACCGAGCCCCGCACAACGCCACCTGAAGAACATATGGGCCGTTGAGATGGGTGAGGACCCCGATCGTGTTTCCCGCAACGGGTACTATGCGCTCGAAGCGGGGGAAGACCTCATCCCCGAGAACGGAATGGGCCCACTGGTCAAGGGTCTCGCGAGCAACTTGAACATCCGGCTCAACAGTCCAGTGACGCGGCTGACCTGGTCGGAGGGGCACGGTGTCACGGCTGCGGGGGCCTTCGGTCAGGTTCGTGCGCGAAAAGCCATTGTGACGGCGCCGACGGGAGTCCTGGCGTCCGGCGCCCTTCGGTTCGACCCCGCCCTGCCTGTAGCCACCCAAACGGCCATAAACAACCTGCCGATGGGGGCCTTGGAGAAGGTGGCCATGGTGCTCGACCGGCCCATTCCCGATTTGCCTGAGTATGCCATTTCCAACAGCCATGTTCAGCAAGGACAGTATCACGCGCTACTCGTGTCGCCCGACAAGCAGATGATCACCGCGCTGATCCCCGGCCCGATGTCGCGGCGGTTGAGCGCCGAAGGTCAACCCGCAATGGAGGCCTTCGCCCTGAGCTTGCTCAAGAGTGTCATCGGCAATGCAGCGCGAGTTCAGGCCAGCGCCTCTACACATTGGCTGGGGGATGCATTCGCACTGGGGTCGTATCCACACCAGACAGTGGGCCATGCAGATGCCCGCAGGATTTATTCGCAACCCATTGAAGATCGTTTGTTTTTCGCGGGAGATGCCGGTGATGATCCCTTGGCGGTCACGGTCGGCGGGGCGTGGCGGCAGGGCGAGAAGGCCGCTGCGGCCGTGGCGAGACAACTGCGTGGAACGCGGCGCTGAGGCCGATACCCACAGACTCACCGCCGGGAGGCCGGCGGCCTGATGTGCGGTGGGGTGCGGAATGACAAGGGCCGGATCCAGGGCGGTATTGAGGCCGGAGATTGGGAGACTCGATCACGGTCGAGCCCATTTGCAGCCGGGTGAGGACCACCTTGATGAGCGTCCGGTTCGGCCCGGCAGGAGTCGTCGCCGTCTACGCCCTGAAGGCGGCCTTTCATGCCTTCGGGCCGCCGAACACAGGCAAGACCCTTTCCACCCTTGAAAGCTGCGCCGAAAACGTCGGTAAGTAGGCCGCTCAAGGAGCCCTTCCCTTTGTCCACTTCAACCGGTTTTGACGCCGACCTGACGCAGGCCCTGGCCGAGGCGGTGCGGGGGGCTGCGGCGGACAGGCGTCCTCTGGAGATCCGCGGCGCCGGCACCCGCGCTGGGATAGGCCGGGCCGTCTCCGGGACTCCGCTGGAGATGCCGGCCCACCGGGGTGTGGTCGACTACGACCCTGCCGAGCTGGTGCTGACCGCCCGGGCGGGAACGCAGGTTTCCGAGATCGAAGCCCTGCTGGCGGAGAAGGGTCAGATGCTGGCCTTTGAACCGCCCCGCTTCGGGCCTGGCGGCACCCTGGGCGGGGCGGTCGCAACGGGCCTTTCGGGACCCCGGCGGCCGTTTACCGGCGCCCTGCGCGACTTCGTCCTGGGCGCCCGCATCCTGAACGGCCGCGGAGAGATTCTGCGGTTCGGCGGGACCGTCTTCAAGAATGTGGCCGGGTTCGACGCCTTCCGCCTGATGGCCGGGGCCCACGGGACTCTCGGCGTCCTGCTGGATATCTCCGTGAGGGTCGTCCCCCGCCCCGCGGTGGAGGCGGCCAGGGTCCTGGAGACGTCCTCTGCGGAGGCCCTGGCGCAGGTGGCGGACCTGATGCGCCGGCCCCTGCCCCTGTCGGGCGCCTTCCATGATGGTCGCCGGCTACACCTGCGCCTGTCGGGAGGCCGTGCGGGCGTGGACGCCGCCATCGCCCGGATCGGCGGCGAGTCGGCGGACCCTGCAGGTTGGGACGCCATCCGGGACCTGACCCATCCGGCTCTTGCCGGGCCAGGGGGGCTGTGGCGGATCGCCCTGCCCCGGACTGGCGCGTCCGGAGACTTCGCCAGCCTGCCCTGGGACCAGGGCGGCGGCGTCCGATGGCTCGCCGCGGAGACGCCCCCGCCAGAGGCCTGGGACCAGGCGGCGTCCCTCGGCGGGCATATCCAGAGAATCCGCGGAACGGCGGGGCCCGCCTTCCAGCCCCTGTCGCCGGCGCTTCTCGCCCTGCACCAAAGGATCAAGGCGGCGATGGATCCTGACGGCCTCCTGAACCCCGGCCGGATGTATGCGGAGATCTGAATGCGCACCCGCCTGCCCGACACCCTGGCCGGAGGGGTCCGCGAAATCGCCGAGACCGCGCTCCGGGCCTGCGTCCACTGCGGCATGTGCAACGCCACCTGCCCGACCTACCAGCTGACCGGCGAGGAGCTGATGGGCCCCCGGGGCCGCATCTACCTGATGAAGCAGGCGCTGGAGGGCGAACCGGTCACGGAGCTGACCCGCGAGGCCCTGGACGCCTGCCTGGGCTGCCGGGCCTGCGAGACGACCTGCCCGTCCGGCGTCCAGTATCATCGCCTGTTCGAGGTCGGCCAGGCCGCCGTCCTCGAGGCCGCGCCCCGCCCCGCCGCCGGACGCCTGCAGAGGGCGGCGATCCGCGCCCTGGCACTGTCGCCGGTCTTCGGCAGGCTGTCCGGCCTGGGCCGCGCCCTGCGCCCGCTCCTGCCC
>JBJTEN010000167.1:0-3264 GCA_046092925.1 Phenylobacterium sp.
CCCTGACTGTGGCCGGTGCGGTGGGCGCCCGACCGACCGCTCTGGTTGCGGGCTTCATCCTGGCGGCGGGGCTCTTGTCCCTGTGGATTTCCAATACGGCCACAGCCCTGATGCTGACGCCGATCGCCGTCGCCGTCGCTCGCGCCATGGCCGACCATGGCCACCGAGATCCCCGGCTGGGCGTCGCGCTCGTCCTGGGCGTGGCCTATGCGGCGTCCATTGGCGGCATGGGCACTCCCGTCGGGTCTCCCACCAATGTCATCGCCATGGCGTTCCTGGATGATCGCGGCGTGGCGCTCTCCTTTGTCCAGTGGATGATGCTCGGGATCCCGGTGGTCGCCATCCTCCTGCCCCTACTGTGGTTCATCGTCACCCGTGGCCTGGTGAGCGCAACCGCAGAGGACGTAGCGAGGGGGCGTGATGTGCTGCAGCGGGCCCGCGAAGCGCTGGGCCCCGCCAGCCCCGCGGAAAAGCGGGTTCTGATGGTGTTCGTCGCGGTCGCATCCGCCTGGCTGCTGCGGGAACTGGTTCTGGTGAAGATTCCCGGGCTGGAAAGACTGAGCGACATGGGCGTGGCGATCGCCGGCGCGCTCCTGCTGTTTCTCTTGCCGTCCGGAGACCCAGAACGACCCCGCCTGCTGGACTGGTCGATCGAAGAACGCATTCCCTGGGGCATTGTCGTTCTCTTCGGCGGCGGCCTGTCGATCGCGGCGGCCATGGACAGCACCGGCCTGTCGCAGTGGCTGGGCCTGGCGATGCAGGGGCTGCAAGGATACCATCCCCTTCTGATCCTCATCGTTCTCCTGCTGATTACCCTGATCGCGACAGAAATGATGTCGAATGTCGCGACGCTGACGGCCATGCTGCCCATTGTCGCCGCTCTGGCCGTCGCACTGGAGATCAACCCGCTCTTGTTGGTCTTTCCGGTGACCCTGACCGCAAGCCTGGGGTTCATGCTCCCGATCGCCACGGCCGCCAACGCCATCGCTTTCGCCACGGGGCTGCCCTCGCTGCGGACCATGTTGTGGAAGGGGTTCCTTCTGAATGCCGCGGGCATAGCGGCGATCATGGCGGTGAACGCCCTCCTGGCCGGGAGCGTCCTGGGCTGACCTTGGCGGAGGCCGCCCTCAGGCGCCGGAACGTCCTACGCCGGGCGCGCTGATCAGGTTCTTCCGCCACAGGAATTCCCTTGCGGAGGCGGCCCGGCTCGCGCCTAACTCCCTTCCCGAAGCGTCTGGTCAGATGACGTGATTGTCAGGGAGTAGAGTTCCGGTGTCGCATTCCCAGTCCGGCCCCTCGGGCGGTCAGATTTCCCTGCCGCGGGCCCTGGTCTTCGCCAGCGCGGCTGTGCCGATAGGTGCGCTCGGCATCGCCGCCACAGTCCACCTGCCGCGCTATTTCGCCGCAGAACTCGGCCTGTCCCTGGCCCTCGTCGGCACCGTGTTCGCCCTCGTCCGCTTCATCGACATTCCCATAGACACGGCCATGGGCCTGGCGATGGATCGGACCAAGACCCGCTTCGGCCGCTATCGTGTCTGGCTGGCGCTCGGCGCGCCCGTTCTGATGCTGGGCTTCTTCATGCTCTTGTTGACCGGCGCCGAGGATGGCCCCCTGTACCTGGGCTTCTGGCTGCTGGTCATGTACCTCGGCTATTCCGGCGTCCTGCTCTCACACCTCGCCTGGGCGGGACGACTTGCCCCCACCTATACGGAGCGCTCCCGGATCTTCGGGGCCATCACGGGCCTTGGGGTCATCGGCGCCGTCGCCGTGCTGCTGATCCCGATCATCATGAGTCAGCAGGGCTTCACTGACGCCGAGGGCGTGCAGGCGATGATCTGGTTCGTCATCGCCAGCACGGCGATCACATGCCTTCTGGTGGTCTTCTCGACGCCCGAACGCATCACCCAGGATCGGCCCGCCAAGTTCACGCTCAAGGACTACGCACAGCTCCTCACCCGCGGAAACGTGATCCGCCTGCTGGCCGCTGACCTCTTGGTCACCCTCGGCCCGGGCTGGATGGCCGCGCTCTATCTGTTCTACTTCAAGGATAGCCGGGGTTTCGACACGGCGGCGGCCAACCTTCTGCTGCTGATCTATGTCGTGGCCGGGTTCGCCGGCGCCCCCTTCGCCGCCTGGCTCGCCAATAGGATCAGCAAGCACATCGCCTTCCTGGTGACGACCACCGTCTATTCCATCGGCCTGATGTGTCTGCCCTTCCTGCCCAAGGGCGATTTCCCGATCTTTTCCGTGCTGATGTTCTTGGTGGGGGCCATGGCGGCGGGCTTCACGGTCATGATGCGGGCCATCGCGGCCGACATCGCCGACGAGCTCCGGCTCGACAGCGGGCGGGAATGGATGGGCCTGATCTATGCCGGCCTCACCGCGACGGCGAAGCTGGCCACGGCGGGCGCGATCTTCCTCACCTTCAACGTTCTGGCCATGGTCGGATACAAGGTGGGCGCCGGAGCCACCAACACGCCCGAGGCGATCCGGGGCCTGGAGCTCGCCTACATCGTCGGCCCGATCATCTTCGTGATGGCCGCCGGCGCCTGCTTCCTCGGCTACAAGCTGACGGCCTCGCGCCATGCCGAGATCCGCCGCCAGCTCGATCTCCTTGATGTCAGCGAGACCGACCCGGGCGCGGCGGCCGAAGCCCTGACTGGCGTCGACCTCGGCCCCAAAGGGCGGGCGTGATGTCCGCCCCCTCTGGAGACATCCTGCGGTTTGCCTGACAATACCGAACCTGTCACCGTCCACACGCGGGGCGGTCTATCGCTTTGAAAGCTTTTGGGCGGACATGAAGAACGCCGAGAACCTCAGCGCATCGGTGATCCGGCGCGCACGCAGACGTGTCGAAGCTCATCCTCTGAGGCCGGCCGATGTGCGGCTTCTGTGATGCCCGGCTGTCCCGACGCGGTCTAGTGGCGGCGCTGGCGGCGGTCAGCCTGACGGGGTGCAGCGAGAACGCTGCGACGGGCCGGCGACAGCTGGTGCTGGTGTCGGACAGCCAGCTTGCAGAGATGGCCGATGCGCCCTGGGCCGAGATCGTTGCGCAGGCGCCGCCCGTCCGCGACCCCGACGTTCAGGCGCGGTTGGCCCGGATCGGTCGGCCGCTGACTCTGGCCGCAAACCGGCCCGACCTGAAATGGTCCTTCACGGTGCTGGAGTCGCCGGAGCTCAATGCCTTCGTGCTGCCCAACGGAAGGGTGGGCTTCTTCAGGGGGCTGCTGGACCTGGCGCGCAGCGATGATGAGGTCGCCTCCG
>JBJTEN010000168.1:0-3795 GCA_046092925.1 Phenylobacterium sp.
TTTTTGCGAGCCCCCACCCTGCCACTGGAGCGGCCTGCCATGAGCGAACTCCTCCCCGGCGTCACGGGCGTCCTGGTCCTGGCTGACGGAACCGTCCTGCAGGGTGAAGGCTGCGGCGCACCGGCGCAAGCCCTGCGGAGAGACCCATGTCCGAGACCGTCTTCATCGATCCCGACCGCGAGGCCTGGGCGATCTTCAAAGGCCTGCCCGCGAACGCCCCCATTCACATGCTGAACCTCATCCGGCTGAGGGAGCTCGCCGCCTACCCCGAGGGGCATGAGGACCACGGCCGCGGCCTGTCGGGCCTCGAGGCCTACCGGGCCTATGGCCGCACCACCGCCCACATCCTCGCCCGCGTCGGAGGGCGGCAGGTGTGGGCAGGCAAGCCGGAGGTGACGGTCACCGGCCCGCAGTCCGAGGCCTGGGACCTGGCCTTCATCGCCCAGTACCCCGACGCCCGGGCCTTCATCGAGATGGTGCGCGATCCCGAGTACCGTGTTCTGGTCGCCCACAGGACCGCCGGCGTCGCCGATTCCCGGTTGATCTGCCTGTCGCCCCGGGAGCCCGGCGAGGGCTTCGGCGAGTAAGGGCCCCCATGAAGCGCATCACCACCATCGGCCTCGATGCCGACGACACCCTCTGGCACAACGAGACCCTGTTCCGCCTGACCCAGGAGCGGTTCTGCGACCTTTTGTCCGACCGGGCCGACCCGGAGGCCCTGATGGCGCGGCTGGCGGAGGTGGAGGCGCGCAACCTTCGGCTCTACGGCTACGGGGTGAAGGGCTTCACCCTGTCGATGATCGAGACGGCCATGGACCTCACCCATGGGGAGGCGCCCGCCTCGGTGGTGCGCGAGATCCTGGCCGCCGGGCGCGAGATGCTGAATGAGCCGGTCGAGCCCCTGCCAGGGGTCGAGACCGCCCTGGCGAGCCTCTCGGCCGCCTATCGCCTTGTGCTGGTGACCAAGGGCGACCTCCTGCACCAGGAGCAGAAGCTGGCGGCCTCGGGACTGGGCGATCTGTTCGTGGCCGTCGAGATCGTCAGCGAAAAGACCGCCTCGACCTATTCCGCCGTGTTTGACCGGAATGGGTCCTGTCCCGAACGGTAGGTCATGTGCGGTAACTCCGTGCGGTCGGACATCCTCCCGGCCCTCGAGGCGGGGGCGTACGCCGCGCATGTGCCCTACCCCATGACCTGGGCGCACGAGCACGCCGATCCGCCGGTCGGGCATCCGCGATTTGCGGAACTGGCGGCCATTGGTGAACTGCCGGCCTGGGTGGAGGGCCTAGGTTAGGGCGGGCCCCATTTCCGGTTCTCCGGGGCGCCCATGAGGGCCGGAGGCAAGCCCCGCGAGGGCGGCGCAACCCGGCTATTCCGCCCGTCCCTCTGCAGACTATCCCCCCTCGCCTCACCCCTCGGTCAAGGCCTTGGCCAGCACCAGGTCGTGATAGTCGTTGGCGCCGACGCGAAAGGTGCGCACGCCGACCTGGAGGAATCCCTGGCGGGCATAGAAGCCCAGGGCCCGGACGTTCCTCGAATAGACGCCCAGCAGCAGCCGGTGGAACCCGTCCGCGCGGGCCGCGGCCTCCGCCGCGGCGAGAAGCGCTGCGCCGCCGCCCGCTCCCTGAAACCGATGCAGCAGGTAGATGCGCTTCAGCTCGACATCTTCCGGACCGGTCGGCAGCGGCAGGTCCGGCGGGCAGGACAGGGAAAAGCCCACGGGCGCGCGGGTGTCCGCAATCTCCGCCATCCAGGCCCGCCAGCCCTGCCCTGAGAGACAGTCGCGGTAAAGCTGCGCCCCGTTCTGTTCCTCGCAGTGCGCCAGGATGTCTGACGCCGGCAGGACGTCAGCGTAGGACTCCAGGAAGGTCGCCCGGCTGACCAGGGCCAGGGCCTCGGCGTCCTGCGGGCCGCAGGGGCGGATCGAGATCGACATGGTCCCCTCCGGGAAACCTCGGTTCAGCGCCGCGTATGGGCAAGCGCTCCTCCCTGCGCTAGGCATGGGAAAACCCCTCGGGGGTCAAGCGGGAAGGAGACGGACATGGCGGGACGCGTTCAGGGCAAGGTGGCGCTCATCACCGGCGGGGCCAGCGGCATCGGCCTGGGCTGCGCCGAGCGACTGGCGCAGGAAGGCGCCGTCATCGTCATCACCGACATCCAGGACGACAAGGGCCGCGAGGCCGCCGAGGCCCTGCGCGCGACCGGCGCCAAGGCCGACTACCTGCACCACGACGTGACGAGCGAGGAGGCCTGGGTCGAGGTCATCGGCAAGGTGAAGGCCCTGCACGGTCGCCTGGACATCCTGGTCAATAACGCCGGCATCGGCCTGTCCGGTCCGGTCACCGAGTTCTCCCTGGCTGACTTCCGCCGGCAGATGGCGATCAATGTCGACGGCGTCTTCCTGGGCATGAAGCATTCCCTGCCCCTGATGCGCGAGCACCAGGCGGGTTCGATCATCAACATCTCCTCGGTCGCCGGGCTGAAGGGCTCGCCGAACATGAGCGGCTACTGCGCCACCAAGGGCGCCGTGCGGCTGATGACCAAGTCCGTGGCCATGGAATGCGCCAACGCCAAGGACGGGATCCGGGTCAACTCCATGCACCCCGGCATCATCGAGACTCCGATCTGGGACACCATCATCGGCACCGGCGGCCCGGGCGACAACGCCCGACCCCAGCGGGACCTGGCTCTCGACGCCCTGACCGAGACGGCCGTGCCCCTGGGCGTGAAGGGCTTTCCCCTCGATATCGCCAACGGCGTCCTGTGGCTGGCCTCTGACGAGAGCCGTTATGTCACAGGCGCCGAAATGGTCATCGATGGTGGCCTGACCGTCCGTTGAGCCCCGCCGTGACCCCCACCCTGCACGTCATCTTCGGTCCCTCGGGCGCAGGCAAGTCGACCTACGCCGCCGACCTCGCCCGCCGCGAGCGGGCCGTCAGCTTCTCCATCGACGACTGGATGGCCCGGCTCTTCGCCCAGGACATGCCCCAGCAGCCGGACTTCAACTGGCTGATGGAGCGGGTCGAACGCTGCGAGGCCCAGATCTGGTCGACGGCGGCGGCGGTCGTGGCCACAGGGACCTCTGTGGTGCTGGACCTGGGCCTGCTACGGCGGTCCGACCGGGCGCGGGTGGCGGAGATCGCCCGCCTTTGCGAACTGCCGGCCCGTTTCCACTACCTCAATGCGCCGAAAGAGGTCCGGCGGGGCCGGGTCCTGTCACGGAACCAGATTCAGGGGGACGGGTTTTCATTTGTCGTCACCCCGGAGATGTTCGACTTCACCGAGGGGGTCTTCGAAGCCCCCGACGCCGATGAGCTGTCGTCTTGCCAGGTCATTGAGAGCGCCTGACCCGGATAGAAGCCCGCGCCATGGTCTCGCCATGCTCGCCGGCGAGGTTCGGCAAGCGGGCGCTGGGGTCCGCAGCGGAGCCTGAAACATGCTGATCGGCCTCTTCGCCGCCGCCACGGTGTCGCTGCCGCCGCTCCCGGGGCTGCCGCAGGGTGCAGCCATCCAGCCGCTGCCGCCCATCGAGCGGGCGCCCCAGCTGGTGTTCGTGGACCGCAACGGAGCCCGGATCGGCGTTCGCGGCGGCCGTTTCGGTCCCCCGGTGAACCTCCGCAGCCTGCCGGCCCATGTCCCGGCCGCCTTCGTGGCCATCGAGGACCGCCGCTTCTACAGCCATCCCGGATTCGACGCGGCGGGCATCGCCCGCGCTGCGGCCGCCAACCTGGCCGAGGGCGGTATCGCCCAGGGTGGATCGACCATCACGCAACAGACCGCGCGCCCGCTCGATGG
>JBJTEN010000169.1:0-11722 GCA_046092925.1 Phenylobacterium sp.
TTGCGCGCCAAAGCCCGTTCGCGAAGATCCATGGAATACGGAGCCGCCATCCTTGCTGACCTCCTCCAGCAGCAAGGGTGAATCACATCAGACCCGATTTGAGAATCCAGATTCCGCTAAAACACATCCCGCTCTAGCGCCTAGTCGCAAACCTGCCTGACCCGCTGAACCTGCACCGGGCGTTGCTCGAACGAAGTATAGGGAACCCGCCTGGTACTTTGCACTTGTGAAACGCAGGTGGCGGTCATTACCGCGTTGCAAATATCGCTGCTGCGGGTGCATGTGCAAGAGACTTCGGTATTGGTGATCTGCTCTCCGGGTTTGTTGCATTGCCTATCGAATGACTGCTCGACCCACCAGGGTACGGTTGGCCAAGGATTGTTCTCACAGTCTTCGCGGCGCGCGCCCGCAGGGTCGGTAAAGAACCGAAAAACCGAATCCATGCGCACCGCGCCTTGCGCGCGAATCGCTCGGGACGCTTGTTGGTTGAACGCCTCATCACGGTACCGCTCCACCGAGACATCCTGCATGACCGTTTCGAAGTAAGTCTCGGGCCGGCAAGTGGGACCCCGATCCACCGCAGTCAGCTCCGGCTTCGGGGCTTTGGAAGAGGTGGCTGATGGGGCCGTAGTAGAGGTCGCGACCGCATCGCTCTTCTGGCTTGCGCCTTCTGTTGGCAAGAATGACGCTTCGGTAGTGACCTCAACCGGCTCTGTCGCCGACTTGGCCGGGGGTTCGCCCGAACCCCCGAACAAAATCCGTACCGCAAATAGCGCTGCCACCGCAGCGAGCGCCACGGCAGGGCCTGCACGCAAGTTCAGCTTGGGCAAGGCGATCTGCGGAGACGTGCCCGAACACTGGCTTGTCGTTGCATCGCCTCTGGCCGGTTGGCCCGAAGCGTTAGGCGCGTGCTTCGCGAGTTGCTCCGCCGGGTCAAAGCGTGCCCCCAGCCGCGCTACCGGAAAGCGCGCTACGAACCTTTCGAGAAGCTGGTACTGGATCATGAGGATGGCCTCGATCGCACTGGCGCGATCGGTGATTCCCAGTCGGATTTCCTTCACTTTGTCGTCGAACAAGCGCGCCTTGTCTTCGATGTATTTCTCAGCCGCGAGCGCCACGCCTATGATTCCCAGGACCCCAAGCGCACCGAACAACGGCAGCGCGGCGGGTGCGGCCATCCTTGCATAGCCGAGCTTGTTGCCGATCCGCTCCTTGAGCCGAACCATCAGCGGCTTTTCGGCTGCCTCCTGCCTGGGGGCCTCCGGTTCAGCGTTCCGTGCGAGGTCGACTACCGTGTCGACCATTGCAGCGCTGATCATCACATCGAGGTTGACAGGTTCGATCGTGCCATTGCGGCGCTTTTTGATCAGTCCGTCTCCGGGATCGAGCAGCGCGAAACCCGGTCCGATTGCGCTGACCGGGATAAGGAAGCACGAAGCGCCGGAATCAACCTGTTGGGCAAGAATATCGTTGAAGCCGCGATGCTTCTTCAGCTCGTCCACAATGTCGCCAAGCGGATACTTGGCCGGCGGCATGAGATCGGCCTTGGTCAGAACAAAATGGATCGGCTTTCCGACGCATTGCTGCAGCACCCGGACTAGGCTGTCGAGATCGCGGTGCAGCGAATGGGTGGGGTTGGTCTCGCGATCCTCGAGCCGATCGAGCAGCTTGCGGCCATCGATCAGCGCCATGACCGAGCTGCAGTGCTCTGCCCGCTCAATGACGTAGTCGCGCTGCTCGATCTGGTTGGAAACGTAGCCGCCCGGATAGTCGTGAAAGCGGATCGAAAAGACTTCCAGATCCTTGCCGCGCAGCCGGTGGAAGCAGCGCATGTCATAGCTATCGATCCGGTAGGTCCCGGCCGGCCAATCCGCCTCGGTATCGAGCAACTGGTCGTAATTGTCGCAAAGCTCGCGGTGCTGTTCCGGATCGTCGCATCGGGCGTAGAAGTTGGTAACGCCGTTCATCGAGCTGAGCTGGCGGAAGAGCGAGGCAAGCAGGACCGATTTTCCCGACGCGCGCGTGCCGAGGACAAAGATGTCGAAGTTGGGGGGGGCTTCGGGATTATTGGTCATCGGGGCTCGCCTAGAGGCTGGGCTACAATGGCTCGTGACCTGGTCGGGAGCACGGAACCGCCGTTGCGCTCACCGGCCAGGAACTGGCGCAAGGTTCCCGCCAACGTCTGTCGGGCCCGACGATAGAGCACCGCTCCTTGATCGGCGCTTATCCCGGCCTGATCTGCCAATGCCCCTATCGCGTGGAAGAGCCGACGGCCCGCCATGTCGGTCAGGATAGCTCCATCGAGCGTCGACGGCATGGCACGATAAATGCAGGTGTAGGTCTGCCGCTCGGCGGCAAAGCGCAACGTCAGGGTGGTTGGCGCATCCATGGCTTCGGTTAGGTGGAACCGGCGATCGCGGAAGAAATCGAGTTCGCCCGATCGAACGAGGAAGTCAGGCGCCGCAATCATTGAATAGTCTGCTTCGCGGTTGGCCGCGATGCAGAATGGCCAGAACTTCGCCATGCTCCTGCTATGTGCACGCGACTAGACGACCGTCCCATACGCGGCTTCTCCGCTACCGCTATCGCCCGAATCGGCGCTACTTGGCCCGGAATGAGTCGGGGCGGATTCCACTCCGCCAGAATCGCCCAATCCGCTGTCAGCCGAGTCCGAACTGTCGAAAGCGGAGTTGAGAGGAGCGCTGTCACCCGCACCCGTGCCCCAGTCGCTGCTTCCCGTATCCCCTGTGGATGATCTGCCCGAGGCGCTCCAATCGCCGCCGTCCGATCCCGCAGCGGTCGGAGCCGTGCTGACAAGACTCCAATCGCCGCCCGCTTCTTCGGGTACGCCAACCGCCGTTTCGAGTGTCGGCTCGTTCTGGGTCAAGTCCGAAAGCGGGCTCTGGGTCAGGTCCTGTACCTCGACATTATCGGTCAGGTCGAAATCCTGGACGCCATTTAGTTCCTCCAGTAGTTCCTCCAGAACGCTGGGTCCGTCATTCACCGGAATTTCGCCGCCGACGGCGGGTTCGGAGTTGCCGGCAGGCAGAGCGAAGCTTACGGGCAAAGTCGCACTCACATCGCTGGCGGCTGCGGCCGGCACATCTGCTCCGGCTTCGCTCGTACCGGCTTCGTTGGTAACAGATGCCGCTACATCACCATCAATCGGAGGAGTAGCGGACAAGCCGCCTTCTCCTTCGCCTGTCCCGAATGCACTGGCGGGTTCACGATCGACGGTATCGACAGATCCGCCCTCCTCGAGTGCGCCCAAAGGTGGCATAGTAAATTCCTCTGCCGGAGGGGCTATGTCTTCACTACCCGGGAGGCTGGGCGACAACGATTCATAAGAGGATGGCCGATCCGCTTCGCTCGCCATTGGAGACAGAATCGGATCGTTCGGAATGGGATCGAACCTAAGTCCCAGCGAATCGCCGAGCGCGGCGCTTTCGCCTCGCGCATTGTGCCATTTCTCTAAGGCGGGTTCGTAGCCGGATTGCCGGGCCTGCTCGACAATCTCCGCATACTGTTCCTGCAACCTCGCCACGGCATCGTCGCGCATGGCCGCATTGTTTTCGACCGCGAGCGCATAATTCGCGTCCTGGGCCGCGTTGTCTGCCATCTTGCTGCCTTGGCCGAACAGTTCGGTGGCATAGCCGATCGACTCGGCGACATTCTCGATGGTCTTAGCGATAGGTGAGGTCACCGTGCCGACAATATCGCCGACCGCATCGGCCGCATCACCAATTGCCTCGCTCCATTCGCCATCTTTGATGTGTTCGATCGTGCGGTGAATGGCAACTGCGGCACCGGCCATGCCATCTTCTGTCATTTCACCGACAGCAGCGACATAGTGTTCGTTGGCTGCGTCCTTGTTCCCGGCCAGATCCTCGCCTAATCCCTCGGCCGCTTCGTAAGCCGTTGAGAATATCGGCTGGCCGGTTACGCCATCGAACACGGAGCCAGCCATCTTGCCGACCGCGGCCATCGCCTCGAGCATGGAGCCGTTCAACCCGACATCGCCATACTTTCCGTCATCGCCATCTACCGGCTGCTGAATCTTGCGTATGCTCTCGGCAATGCTGTCTAGCTTCGACTGATAGTCTATTGACCCGCCACCCGCCGACTCGCGACCTTCCTCGATCGATTGCCCCGCCATATTCACCCGATCTTCGATAGACTCTGAACAGCCCACAACGCTACTTCGCGCCGGAGAGGAGTCAATTGCGGCTCCAGGTCCAAACCGATCTCCCGGCGCAAACAGAATCGGTCGATGTAAGTATGCTGAAGGGACGGCAAGTTTCATCGACCGGCCAGACGTGTTCGAATAGCATGATTGTCAGCGGAAACAGCCATTCTCGCGCGCCGTCGTGCTCAGGTCCCACCGGAACGATTTTTCAGTTCCTTGTGTGCAGTTCTGGAACAAGATCGAACGCACAAGCGCAGCTGGTTTACATGCACACCGTACCCCGCGAGTTCGCGGCCTTAAGGTACTGTTATCCATGAGCAATAGTGGTTTGCGCACAAACAACCCGTGTAGGAGTTGAGCGGGTTTGCGCCGAACCGCAGACAACTCGCATGCCGATAACCCTCTGTAAGAGCGTGGTACTTCGTGACACCTGCGCGGTTCGCGGAAGAGTTATGATCCTTGGCGCAATCGGTCAGCGATTTGACGTTTCGATCGACACCACCACGCCCCCCGCTCGCAGCGTATCGAGGTAGTCACTCCACCACTGCGCCATGGCTACTCGCTCCTTCCAATGCGCACCGCGATGGTACGCGGCGCGGACCTTGTCGGTGTCACCGTGAGCCAGCACGCGCTCGATGGCGTTGGGATTCCATTTGCCGCTTTCATTGAGCAGCATGGACGCCATCGCACGAAATCCGCGGACAGTCATTTCATCGCTGGCATACCCCATCCGGCGCAAACCGACATTGAAGGTGTTATCGCTCATTGGGCGCGACTTCGTTCGGATCTAGAGGAAGACAAGGCCGTTTGGGCCGGTCAGTGCATGCACGGTTTGCAGGATGGCTAGTGCCTGGCGCGAGAGCGGCACACGGTGATCCTTGCGCATCTTGGTCTTCGCTGCCGGGATGGTCCAGGGAGCGCCTTCAAGGTCGATGTCGGCCCAATCGGCATGGCGTAGTTCGCCGGGCCGCACGAATACATGCGGGGCGAGTTGCATGGCCAGTTTCGGGATGGGTTGACCGTCATAGTCATCGATAGCCCGCAGCAATTCCCCGACCCGCACCGGTTTAAGAACCGCGCCGTAGTGAGTGACCGTTGGCGCGGTGAGCGCGTCACGAAGGTCGCGCGTCGGGTCAGAAGGAATGCGTGCAGAAGCTACACCATAGCGGAACACCGCGCCAGCGAGTTGCAGAGCGCGGCGCGCGCTTTCCAGCTTGCCCTTACGTTCGATCTTGCGGACTGCTGCGAGAACGTCGGCTGGCTGAATGTCAGCTATTGGCATTTGCCCGAGGGGCACGATCAGCAGCGACAGCAGGTGCTCACTGCGCGTTGCTGTACTGGCCGCCCATGCCTTGTTTCCATCACGCGTCCGCTTCTCGCAATATTCTCTTGTGATGGCCGCGAAGGTATTCTCTGCCCTGACCTGCGCGCTGACCTTCTCACGCCGCTTCTCGAGAGAAGGATCTCTCCCCGCTGCCATTTGCTCGCGGGCTTCATCTCGCCGCCTCCGGGCATCTCCCAGACTAACTTCGGGATAGGTACCAACAGCCAGTTTCTTCTCTTTGCCATTGACCCGGTATTTCAACCGCCAGAGCTTGCCGCCTGTTGGCTGCACCAGAAGGAAGAGGCCATGTGCATCGCCCATCTTGTAGGGTCAGCGCGGGGTTTCGCATTGCGGATCGCGATGTCTGTCAAAGCCTTGGTCTTGAGCCATTTCCCTTCAAATGGCCCCCACAACGGGGGCCACTCAAATCGACCTAGAAATGATTGGCCCCCACAATGGCCCCCAATCGCGGGGGCTGCATGCGGAAGACATAGGAAGTTCCGAGGCGATTGACCCGCAATCTACCCCGATCTTCTGCGATTTGTCGAGATTTCGCGGGCAGTTCTAGGAGGTGCAATGGAGCGGGCGAGGGGAATCGAACCCCTGACATCAAGCTTGGGAAGCTTGCGTTCTACCTCTGAACTACGCCCGCGCGCCTTCCCTCCTTACAGCCCGGGAGGGCGGGGCTCAAGGCCGCGGCTTTCCCCGGCGCGCGTCGGGTTGTAGGAAGCGGAGGATACCTTAAGGCCGATCCGAATGCGCATCCTGGTCATCTTCGCTCACTACTTCGCCGCCGAGGCCAAGCCCCGGCACGCCTCGACGGACGGCAGCCGGGCGGCTGACCGCAAGGCGGCCATTGAGGGCGCCATCCGCAGCTGGCGGGCGCACTTCGGCCCGAGCGCCATGCTCGACGTCGGTTCCCGGTCCTTCCACATGGGGCCCCGGTCGGAGGACACGGTGGACATTGTCGTCACCACTACCGGCGAGAAGCACCTCATGACCCCCGAGTTCTGCACCGCCATGGGCGTCAGGGTGGCGAAGCATAACCTGGAGGACCCGCGCATGCTGGGCTTCACCGCCCAGGGCCTGTTCGCCGCCTGGCGAAACCTCTACGACCTGTTCATCTTCAGCGAGGACGACCTGAAGATCAACGACCCGGCCCTCATCGACAAACTGGTCTGGTTCAACCGCACCTTCGGCCCCCGCCGGGTGCTCATGCCCAACCGGGTGGAGCTGAACCCTGCGGGCCACGCCCCGAAGACTTACATAGATGGGGACCTCGCCCCCGCCGTCTCCGACCGGATGAAGTCCCATGTCACGGACGAGGACACGCTCTACGGCTCGCCCTTTGGCCGCGCGGGCGTATTCCAGCGGGCGCGCAACCCGCACTCGGGCTTCTACGCCCTGACCCGGGACCAGCTGTCCTACTGGATGGCCCAGCCGCACTGGCTGGACCGGGACTGCAGCTTCGTTTCGCCTCTGGAGAGCGCCGCCACCCTCGGGATCGCGAAGACCTTCTCCATCTACAAGCCCTTCGGCGCCACGTCGGGATTCCTTGAGATCGAGCACCTGGACGACCGTTTCTCGACCATGAAGCTGCCTGTCCGCGACCGGCTCTGAGGTCCGGTCAGCCCCAGGGACGGAAGTGCTTGGAAAGCTGCAGCCCCTGCCTCTGATAGTGCCCTCCGCCCTCCCCGTAGAGTCGTGAGGGGCGCTCGGTCAGGGGTTCATAGACCAGGCGAGCCACCGTCTGGCCATGCTCCAAAAGGAAGGGCGTCTCGTGGCTGCGCACCTCCAGCACCCCCCGGGAGCCCGCAGCCCCCGCCTCGGCGGCGCCGAACCCGGGATCGAAGAAGCCGGCGTAGTGGACCCGGAACTCTCCCACGGAAGGGTCGATGGGGGTCATCTCGGCCGCCTGCAGGACGGGGATCTCCACCGCCTCACGGGAGGCCAGGATGTAGAACTCGCCAGGGTCGAGCAGCAGTTCCCCTCGCCTTGGGATGAGGGGCTCCCAGAAGTCGCGGGGGTCATGGCAGGCCACCCGGTCCATGTCGACCACGCCGGCGTGGCGGCGGGCGCGGAAGCCGGCGACCTCGTCGCTCTCCAGGTCGACCCCGACGCTGACCGTCGCCAGCCGGGGCGGCGCGCCGCGCTTCAGGCGCAGCTGGTTGAGCCGGCTTCCGGATCGGACCAGGACCGAGAAGGTCTGGGGCGCAATCTCGATGAAGGCCGGCCCACGGTAGCCCTCCGCCACGTCGTCGAAGGCGGGCTGGTGATCGGTCAGCAGTCGGACGAAGACATCCAGGCGGCCTGTGGAGCTCTTCGGATTGGCTCGGGCCGAGACTCCCGGCGGGAGGGCGAGGGCCTCCTGAAGCTCGGCGATATAGACGCAGCCCCTCTCAAGGACGGCGCCCGCCGTGAGGTCGATCTCGTGCATGACCACATCGCCGAGCCGGTCCGCCACGGTGCGCCCCGGGCGGGGCAGGAAGGAGGCGCGCACCCGCCAGGCGCGGGCGCCAAGGCGCAAATCGAGGCTGGCGGGCTGGACCTGGTCGGCGTCGAAGGGCTGGGCGGCGGTGATCGCCTCGCGGGCGATCCGGGCCTCCAGGGTCTGGCAGGGCAGAATCCCCGCAGGCGAAGTTTCGGACATGAGCCGACACTCGCCGCCGGGGCCCGGATTGGCAAGGCCGCCCGAGCCCCGGCTTGACCTGCAGCGGCCAGGCCTGTTGAAGCAGGCTCCTGAAACGGAGACCGGCCATGACCAAGAGCCCCAAGGACTGGAAGCCCCAGACCCGCATGGTGCGCGGCGGCATGGCCCGCTCCGCCCATGGCGAGATCTCCGAGGCCCTCTTCCTGACCCAGAGCTTCGCCTATGACAGCGCGGCGGCGGCCGACCGGCGCTTTTCCGGCGAGGACCCGGGCTTCATCTACCAGCGCTTCGGCAACCCCACGACACAGATGTTCGAGGACCGGTTGGCCCTGCTGGAGGGCGCAGAGGTCTGCCGGGCGACCGCCTCGGGCATGTCCGCGGTCCACGTGGCCCTGCAGGGCCTGGTGCGGGCGGGCGACCACGTGGTGGCCGGCCGGGCCCTGTTCGGTTCCTGCCGCTGGATCCTGTCTCAGTGGATGCCGCGCTTCGGCGTGGAGGTGACCTTCGTCGACGCCACCGACCCGGCCGCCTGGACCGCCGCCGTGCGGCCGAACACCCGGGCCTTCCTGGTGGAGAGCCCGGCCAATCCCCTGCTGGAGGTCACCCCCATCGCCGAGGTGGCGGAAATCGCCCACCAGACCGGGGCCCGCCTGGTCGTGGACAATGTCTTCGCCACCCCCGTCTTCCAGAAGCCGCTCGAACTGGGGGCGGACATCGTCGTCTACTCGGCGACCAAGCACATCGACGGCCAGGGACGGGTTCTGGGCGGGGCCATACTGGGCGGCGCCGAACTGATGGCCGAGGCCTACCGCGACATCCTGCGCCACACGGGGCCGGCCCTGTCACCCTTCAACGCCTGGGTCCTGCTCAAGGGATTGGAGACCCTCGACCTGAGGGTCCGCCGCCAGTCGGACAACGCCACCCGGGTGACAGAGGCCCTGTCCAGCCACACCGCTGTCCGCCAGGTGGTCTTCCCGGGCCGCCCGGATCATCCCCAGGCCAACCTCATCGCGCGACAGATGAGCGGGCCGGGGAATGTCGTAGCCTTCGACCTAGGAACCCGGGAGCGCGCCTGGGCCTTCCTGGACGCCCTGGGGATTGTCGATATCTCGAACAACCTGGGCGACGCCAAGTCCATGGCCACCCACCCCAGCACAACGACCCACCGGTCCATGTCGGAATCCGAGCGGCTGGAGATCGGCCTCACCGAGGGCTGGGTGCGGATGAGCGTCGGGCTGGAGGACGCCGAGGACCTGGCGGACGACGTCCTCCAGGCCCTCGACCGGGTCTGACCCCGTGCGGGATCAGAAGATCCCGTAGCCGCCGTCGATCAGGAAGCTGTCTCCGGTGTGGAAGGCCGAGGCGTCGGAGGCCAGGTAGACCGCGATGCCGCCAAAATCCGCAGGCTGGCCCCAGCGCCGAACGGGGACGCGGCGGATCACCGCGTCGTTGAACTTGTCATTGCCCTGGGCGCCGGCCGTCATGTCGGTGGCGATCCAGCCCGGCAGTATGGCGTTGGCGCGCACGCCATAGCGGGCGTGCTCCACGGCGATGGCGCGGATCATGGAGATCACCGCCCCCTTGGTGGCGGCGTAGGCCTCGTTGCGCGGCGCGCCGTCGTAGGCCGAGAGGGAGGAGATCACCACGAGGGATCCGCCCGCCTTGTCGCCGCCGTCGGCCCGGGCGACCATGTGCTTGCAGGCCTCGCGGAAGGTGAAGAAGACGCCATCCAGGTTGACCGCCAGCACCCGCCGGTAGGTCTCGGTGGGGAAGTCCGCGAAAGAGGAGGCCCCGCCGCCGATGCCGGCGTTGGCCACCACGGTGTCGATCCGGCCCATCTGGCGGACCGCCTCGGCCATGCCCTCGCGCACGGCGTTCTCGTCGGCCACATCGACCACCTGGGTCAGCACCCGCACCCCGGTGTCCTTGAGGGCCTCGGCGGCGGCGGCGTTCTTCTTGGCGTTGGAGCCCCAGATGACCACGTCGGCCCCGGCCTGGGCCAGGGCCTCGACCATGCCGAAGCCGATGCCGCCGTTGCCGCCGGTGACCAGGGCCACCTTTCCTGTCAGATCAAAAGGCCGATAGGCCATGGGTTACCTCCCTTTGTGTGTCGGGAAGGAAGGACCGCACGCGGGCGGGAGGCGTCAAGCGGGATCAACGGTCTAGGACGGATATTCGAGATGGCGAAGTTGGTAACCGAGGGTCTTGGCGGGGTGGCGGCTGATGCGCCGGGCAGCAGAAGGGGCGGAAGGGGTTCCCTTCCGCCCCAGGCGGCCGTTCAGGACTTGGGCTGGAAAGCCCTAGTCGGGAAGCCCCGGCTGGCTCACCCGGCCGGCGCCGGAAATGTTCTGCTCCAGCTGGGCCGGCCGGCGGGTCAGTTCCACCTCGCCGATCCCCGACACGTCGATCTTCGCCGAGGACTTCGGGCCGAGGGTGGCCTTGCCGGCGCCGGAGAGGTCGACCTCGGCCTGGTCCAGCTCCAAGGCGGCGAGATTGGCCGCTCCGGTCCCGGAGATGTCGAGGGCCGCCCTGCGGGCCTTGCCGGTGACAGTCACCCGACCGGCCCCGCTGAGGCTGATGTCGATCTCATCCTGGTCATATCCGGTGATCTTGAGGTCCTGGACGCCCCCGAGATCGAACGACTTCACGTCTGGCGCCTCGATCACGATCTTCAGGGCTCCGCCTTTCCAGCGACGGCCTTCGAAGTCGATCCGACCATCCTTCACCGTGACCCGGTCAACCAGAGCCGCCGGGCCTTCGAGCCGGACCGTACGGGCCGGGCCCTGGACGTAGCTGACCTGGGCGAAGGCGTCGATCTTCAGAGTGTCGGACCCCTCCCACGGCAGGTCCCGGGTGGCGCGGGGACCGTCGTCATGTCCCAGGACGATCTCGTCGCCTTCATCGGTCTCGATATGGATGTTGGCGTTCTTGGCGAACCTGTCGATCTTCTGCTCAAGGCCCTCCGCGCCCCCGGCCAGGGCGAGTGCTCCGGCCAGGGAGCCGATGCAGAGGATGAAGGCGGCCGCCGCGATGATGGCGAGTGTGCGGATCACGAGCGGACCTCCTGAGCTTCGAGGGCGGGCTTCAGAAGCTTCAGGTGCAGGCGGCCGTACCAGACAAGGGCGTGGACCAGGCCCACAGTCACAAGCGCCGTCAGCGCCCCGACCGAGACGGAACCGGCCATGACTCCCAGTCCCGCAAGCATGGCGGCGCCGATGTCACGGACAGCCCCGGCGAGCGGACCGAGCACAAAGACAAAGGCGCCGGCGCCAAAGCCCACCACCGAGGTAATGGCGAACCCGAGGATGACGCCGAGGACCGGAAGGAGGATCGGCAGGATGATCAGGACATCGATCACGCCGAGGCCGAGCAATCCGAAGATGGCCGTGGCGGCCGACGACGGATTCCGTTCCGCCTCCCAGCGCTTCAGCCCCGCCTCGGCCTTGAGTTCACGCGCCAGCCGGCCCGGATCGCCCAGTCCCGCCATCACGTCGGCCTCACTGCGACCGGCGGCGACGCCTTCATCGAAGTGGGCGGCGTAGTCGGCCACATAGTCGTCGAT
>JBJTEN010000170.1:0-8103 GCA_046092925.1 Phenylobacterium sp.
GGGCAGGGGCAGGAGGCTGCGGCGTTTCATGTTCGGTCTCCGGGAGGAATGCCCAGGCGGGCCAGGGCCTGGCCGGTGAGATCAGGATGGGGCTGCAGGCGTGTCCAGGCAACAGGCCCGACGTCCCTTTCCAGCTGCACGGCCAGGGTGTCGGGAGTGGCGTCGGAAGCGTCTCCCTCGCGCCGGGCCAGACGGTCTCGCAGGACGGACTCGGGCGCCTCGAGCCAGAGTCCCTCGAGGGAGAGGTCCAGCCGGGCCGCCAGGGCCTCGGCCTGCGCTCGCCGGCCGGCCTCCAGGAAGGTCGCGTCGAGGATCACGCTCCGCCCGGCGGCGACCAGTTCGGCGGCCTCGGCGAAGAGGGCGGCGTAGACCCGGCCGGTCATCTCCGGCCCATAGGCAGACGGCGGCGCACGCTCGGTGGGCCCCAGCCCGGCGAGGCGCTTGCGGACCTCATCCGAGCGTAGCACCACAGCCCCGGGAGACGCGCCGAGGGCCGGGGCGATGGCCCGGGCGAGGGTGGTCTTTCCCGTCCCTGACATGCCGCCGACCGCCAGCAGCCCCATCCTGATCTCACCGGCCAGGCCCTGGCCCGCCTGGGTATTCCTCCCGGAGACCGAACATGAAGCGCCGCAGCCTCCTGCCCCTGCCCCTCGCCCTCCTGGCCGCCGGTCCCGCCCTTGCGGCCCGGCCGGCCCCGCGCCTGTCGATCCGCAGTTTCGCAGAGCTGAAGACGCCCCTGCCCCTCCCCTCCGACGAAGATGCGGACGCGACGGCCGCCGTCGACGCGGCGCGCCGCAAGGCCCGCCGCGAGGGCAAGCGCCTGCTGATCGATCTGGGCGGGAACTGGTGCCCGGACTGCCGGATCCTGGCTGGAACCATGGCGCTTTCTGAACTCGACCGGTTCCTCAACGCCTACTTCGTGACGGTGATGGTTGATGTCGGCCGCTTCGACCGCAACCTGCAAATCCCAGCCCGGTACGGGATCACCGGCCGCCTTCCTGGGGTCCCCGCCTTGTTGGTGATCGATGCGCGGACGGACAAGCTCCTGAATCCGAACAACTTCTCCGCGCTCTCGAATGCACGCGGAATGTCGCCTCAGGCTCTGGCGGACTGGATTGCCGGCTGGGCCGCCTAAAGGCCGAGCCGCATTGCGACATCTTCGCCGATGGCGAGCGAGCTGGTGAGGCCCGGGCTCTCGATGCCAAAAAGCGCGACAAGTCCTTCCAGGCCATGGGCGTCGGGTCCGTCGATCCGGAAGTCTGGCTGGGGCTCGCCGGGGCCGTGCAATTTGGGCCGGACCCCGGCGTAGTCGGGTTGCAGCGCCCCGTCGGGCAGACCCGGCCAGAACTTGCGGATGTAGGCCGCAAACTCCAGCGCCCGGCCTGGATCTACCGAATAGTCCGGCGCGGGCACGAACTCGAGGTCAGGACCGAAGACGGCCTGCCCACCCAGATCGCGGCGGTAGTGTGTCCCGAGAGCCCCGGGAATTGGGGGCGGATAAATCAGCCGATCGAACGGCGCGCGGCCGGCGAGCCGGAAGTAGACGCCCTTGCCGAAATGCGCAGCCGGGATCGACCCGGCGGGAAAGCCGTCAATTCGTGCGGCGGCGGCCTGAGCCCCCAGACCTGGCGCCGTCACCAGACACCTGGCGGAGAGCCGGACCGGGTCAGCGCCCCCGGCGAGGACCGACCACCCCCCGCCAGGCAGAGCCTCGGCCCGTTCGAAGGGAGTCGACAAGGCCAGGGCTCCTCCATGCGCCTCGATCTCTCCGACCAGGGCGAGCATGTAGCCATGGCTGTCGAAGATTCCGCTTTCCGGGGAGATCAGGGCTGCGTCGCACCTGAGCTCAGGCTCGAGGGACCTGGCCTGTTCCGCTGTCAGGGGCGCGATCCCCTCCACATCGTTGGTGCGGGCTTGGGCGAGCAGGCCGTCCATGCGGGCCAGTTCCTCCGGACCGTTGAATACGACGAGCTTGCCGCAACGTCTGAAGGCCACATCATGGGCCTCAAGGAAGGCGTAGAGCGCCCTGCGGCCGGTCACGCAGAGCCGAGCCTTCAGGGATCCTGTCGGATAGTAGAGTCCACCGTGGATCACCTCGGAGTTTCTCGAAGACACGCCCTCGCCGAAACGCGCTCCGGCCTCCAGGACGACGACAGACTGACCGCGCCGCGCGAGAGCATAGCCACAGGCAAGCCCCACCGCGCCCGCACCCACCACCATCGCGTCGAAATCAAAACTCGCCATGCCGCATGGCCTATCTGACCGGGAGAGGAAAGCAAGCCGTCGCCTCCCATCTGAGAGCTCGCAGGAAGTGCATTGCGCAGGACAGCGTTTTCCGGGCAAAAGTCTGCGCGAAAGCGAGGCGTCCGCCCATGCAGTGGGGATGCTTCGCCCTGATCCCGCAAGGAGACTGCGTGGCCGAGACCCTGGACGCTATCGACGCACGGATCCTGGATTTGATCCAGGCTGACGCCGCCCTGTCTGTTGCAGAGATCGCGGACCGGGTTGGCCTCTCGTCCAGCCCCTGCTGGCGCCGGATCAAGCGGCTCGAGGAAAGCGGAGTGATCCAGAAGCGAGTGACAATCCTGGATCGCGAAAGGCTGGGACTGTCCTTCGAGGTCTACTGCACGGTGAAGCTCGCCCTGCCGACCAAGGACAATCTGGAGGCCTTCGACCGGGCGAGATCCGACATGCCGGAGGTCGTGCAGTGCGCCACGGTCACAGGCGCCGCGGACTACGAGCTGCGCGTGGTGACCCGCGATATGCCGGCTTTTGACGCCTTCCTGCGCGACAGGCTCCTGTCGCTTGGGCTGGTCTCGAACATCGAAAGCCGGATCGTGATCCGGTCCGTGAAGAACACCACCGCTGCGCCGCTCGGCCTCGTCACGCCTCATCTGGAAGTCTAGCTGCAGGATCGCCCGGGGATGGCTGACTGAGCCCCCGATGGGTCCTCAGCAGGTAGTCCAGTCCCGTCCAGACGGTCAGGATCGCAGCAAGCCAGAAAAGTCCGAGGGCAAGGACCTCCGGGACGCCTGCAAACAGGCCGGCGCCCATCATCACCGTCAGGGCGATGAGCTGGGTCGCTGTCTTCCACTTGGCGAGGCCGGTGACAGGTAGCTTCAGCCCCCTGGCCGCTCCGACTTCTCGCAGGGCGCTTACGGCGAATTCGCGGAACAGGATGAGACCGGCGGGAACGGCGAAGACTGGCCCGGCCCCCGCCGCCATCAGACCGACTATGGCGCCGCAGACCAGGATCTTGTCGCCGATCGGATCCAGGATGGTCCCCCAAACCGTCACGGCGTCGTACCGGCGGGCGAGCCAGCCATCGAGAAAGTCGGTGATGGCCGCGATCACGAAGCCCCAGAAGGCGAAGAGCCTAAGGCCGCCATGCTGGTCCAGGCCCGCGCCGACCGCCACGAGGGCGGCGAACATGGCGAGGGTCAGGAGGATCCTGGCGACTGAGAGGATATTGGGAAGGGCCTTCATCAACGCTCCTTGTGAAAGGCGGCGAATATGCGTTCGGCGAGGGGCCGGCTGACACCCTCCACCTTCTCCAGATCATCGGCAGAGGCCCGGGCGACGCCGGCGGCGGACCCGAAGGCGTGCAAAAGCGCCCGTTTGCGCGCCGGCCCGATGCCGTCGATCTCGTCCAGGGGATTCCGCCTCAGGTCGGATGCCCGGCGGGCCCGGTGACTCCCTATGGCGTAGCGATGCGCCTCGTCCCTCAACCTCTGCAGGAAGTAGAGGACGGGGCTCCTGGGTTCCAGCATGAAGGGCGGCTGCCCGGGCAGGAAAAAACGTTCCAGTCCGGCGTCCCGGTCAGGTCCCTTGGCCACCCCGACCACAGGAATGTCGTCCACGCCCAGTTCGGCGAGCACTTCGAGGGCCTCGGACAACTGGCCGGCTCCGCCATCGATCAGAACGAGGTCGGGCCGCACGGTCGGCTCGCCCGATCCCCCCTCGCGCACCAGCCGTCCGAACCGGCGTCGCAGGACCTCGCGCATCATGCCGTAATCGTCCCCGGGGGTAAGGTCCGTGCTGCGGATGTTGAACTTGCGGTACTGGGCCTTCCGGAAGCCCTCCGGGCCCGCCACGATCATGCCGCCCACGGCGTTGGTCCCCATGATGTGGCTGTTGTCATAGACCTCGATGCGCTCCGGCGGGGCGTCCAGGCCGAAGGCCTCGGCGACCCCCGCCAGCAGTTTCGACTGGGCGGACCCCTCCGCCAGCTTTCGGCCAAGCGCCTCCCGGGCGTTGGTCAAGGCCTCCTGCACGAGGGACCGCTTCTCGCCCCGCTCCGGCCTGCGGATCTCCACCTTGCGGCCTGACTTCAGACTGAAGGCTTCGGCGAGGAGGTCCCGGTCGTCAGGGTCGCAGCTGGTGAGGATCAGTTTGGGGATCGGCCGGTCGTCGTAGAACTGGCCGATGAAGGCGGCGAGAATGGCGGGGTCCTCGTCGCTCCGGTCGATCCTCGGGAAGTAGGCGCGGTTGCCCCAGTTCTGGCCCGCCCGGAAGAAGAAGACCTGGACGCAGGCCTGGCCGCCATCGCTGTGCAGGGCGAAGACGTCCGCCTCCTCCAGGCTCTCGGGATTGACCAGGGTCTCCTGGCTGACGGCGGCCAGGGCCCGGATCCGGTCGCGGAGGCGGGCCGCCTGCTCGAACTCCATCTCGTCGGACGCCGCCTGCATCGCCTCGGACAACCGGGTCATCACCGCCCGGCTGCGGCCGCGCAGGAAGTCCTCTGCCTGGTCCACCAGGGCGGCGTAGTCCTCAAGGCTGATCGCGCCCGTGCAGGGCGCAGCACAGCGGCGGATCTGGTGAAGCATGCAGGGCCGGGTCCGGCCCTCGTAGACACTGTCCGTGCAGGACCTCAGCAGGAAGGCCTTCTGCAAGGTGTTGAGGGTGCGGTTGACCGCGTTCGCGGAGGCGAAGGGGCCGAAATAGTCCCCCTTGAGGGTGTGGGCGCCCCGGTGCTTTCTCAGCTGGGCGGCGGGATGGTCCCGCCGGATGACGATCTCGGGAAAGCTCTTGTCGTCGCGCAGGAGGACGTTGAAGCGCGGCTTCATCTGCTTGATCAGGTTGATCTCAAGCAAAAGAGCGTCGGTCTCGGTCCGGGTGGTGACGAACTCCATGGCCCGGGTCAGGTCGACCATCAGGGCGATGCGCTGGGTATGGAACCGGCCCTGGGCGTACTGCAGGACCCGCTTCTTCAGCGACCGGGCCTTGCCGACATAAAGGACCTCGCCGCCCTCGCCGATCATGCGGTAGACGCCGGGAGAGTCAGGCAATCTCCGCACATGATCGCGGATCAGCGCCGCCCCGATGAGGGGTGCGTCACCGGCCTGTGCTGGAGCTTCGGCGTCCGTGGACATGCCTCACCTATAGGCGACTCCCGCCCGGCTGGGGACCCCGCGGGGGGCTTCGTTCGCCGGGGGACGAAAGACTCCTCGGACAAAGGTCCGCCTTTCGACGCCTTTCGGATTCAGAGGCGGATCTGGCCGCTCGTGATCGCCTCATAGGCAGTGGCGTCCAATGCCCTGTAGCCGCCATCGGCCGCGCGATAGAACAAGGGCGCGGCGACCTTTGACGGATCAAACCCCTCAGCCACAAGATCCGCCTTGCGTTGTTTGAACGTGCCCGTAACGGCGAGTTCGGGCTCAAGCCGGATGAAGGCCGGCCTCGCATATTCCGGCAGGTCGGCTGCGATGTGCGAGGCAAGCATGTTGATGTCAAAATCCGCCCCGGTCACGAGGGCGGCCATGCCGGCGCGGCCGTCAGCCCCTGGAACGCTTACGCCATAGACGTTCGCCTCCACGACCCCGGGCGCGCCGTGCAGGCAGAAAGCCACCTCTGCTGTCGAGACGTTCTCGCCCTTCCAGCGGAAGGTATCTCCGACACGGTCCACGAAATACACGTATCCGTCCGCGTCCTGTCGCAGGAGGTCGCCAGTCCGGAACCAGGCGTCGCCAGGGGCGAAGACATCCCGCAGCACCTTCTTCTCCGAGGCGACGGGGTCCAGATAGCCGGTGAACTGCGCCCTCGGGTCAGCGCTGTCGATGCGCCCCAGGCACTCTCCCGCCTCCCCTGGAGCCGCCTCGATACACAGGCCGTCCGGCCCCCTCAGGGGGGCCTCCGCTTCATAATCGAAGCGAACGATCCGCCCATTGAACCGTCGCCTCAGGAAGCCGGGAATCCTGCCGATGGCGCCCGGATGACCATCGAAGTTGAACAGGGAGACATTACCCTCAGTCGAGCCGTAAAACTCCAGAACCGAGGGAAGGCCGAAGCGGTCGACGACCGCCGGCCAGACATCCGGTCGCAGGCCGTTGCCAAAGGCCAGGCGCAGCTTGTGCGCCCGCTCGTCAGGGTGGGGCGGCTGGTTGGCGAGGTAGCGGCAGAGTTCGCCAATATAGACGAACTGGGTGCAGCCCTCCCTCCGGACATCCTCCCAGAACTGGCTCGCGGAAAAGCGACGCTTCAACACGACACAGGCGCCATTGAGGAGCGCCGCGCCCATCCCGCAAAGCCCCCCGGTGGCGTGATACAGGGGAAGGGCGACATAGATCCGGTCCTTCGGTCTCGCTCCGGTGGCGCCGGCGAATCCGCGCATCTAGAGCTGGACCCGGACATGGGTCATCCGGGCGGCCTTGGGCAGGCCGGTTGTCCCTGAGGTGTAGATCAGAAGGGCGGTGTCGGCGGCCATGAGGCCATCGCGCGCCGAGGACGGCGGGGGGGCGTCGGAAAGCCCCTCCAGGACGGCCGTCAGATCGCCCTCGCCCGGCATGGGAGAGTCCAGGCTCCACAGCCGCGGCACACGTTCCAGATCCCCGAGGACATCCTGGAGGGCGGGCGATGTCTCGGCGTCCACAATGACCTCCAGAGCCTCAGATAGGCTCAGGCAGTGCGCGAGCGCCTTACCCGTGAGCTGGTTGTTGATCAGGGCCCCCACCACGCCGACCTTGGACAGCCCGTACCAGGCCGGCAGATACTCGATCCGGTTGGGAAGGAAGATGGCCACCCTGTCTCCCGGCCGAAGTCCGCCTTCAAGAGCCCAGCGGGCGAAGCGGTTGGCCAAGGCTTCCATCTGCCCATAGCTCAGGCTCCGCCCCTCGAACCTCAAGGCCTCCCGATCGCTCCAACGCGCCGTCGCGGCCTCCAGGTCATCGCAGATGCGCCGGGGGTTCGACGGGTGTATGCCGCGAACCCGGCCCATGGTTCGGAACAAGCCCGAGGCGAACTGAAGGTCACGCTTGAGGGAGGCGATCATCAGGGGCTTTTCCCGGCCAGTGGACGACATCTGCGTCATCTGGCGGCGGGGAACTCCGGTTTCAAGGCGACGGCGACCTCCAGGCGCTCGGCATCCCGAGTTCTGGCGTTTCCCCGCCGCCGACTCACCGGAGCACGGGCCCGGGGCGTCCTCGAAATGTCAGGCCGCCTCAAGGCCCGGCAGGTCGTGAAGTTCGACAGGCAGGCCTTCGCCCATCAGATCGATGAAGTTATCGCGCCAGAACCGGCGGCGCGACGCTTCGGATACGCCCTCCAGAGCCTCACCGAAGCGCTTGAGCGGATTCCGACCGCCCTCGATGTGCGGAAAGTCCGATGAGAACATGCAGACCTCCTCTCCGGCGTTCTCGATGATCCAGGCCACATCCTCGTGCGGATAGGGCGTGGCGCGGAACTGGCGGCGCAGGATCTCGCTGGGACGGGCCGACAGACGCTGGAGGCGTTCCTCGCGACCGAAGGCCGCTGCGCCGGAGTCCATGAACTTCATCAGGCTCGGGACCCAGGATGCGCCCAACTCGATGGCCCCGAACTTCAGGCGCGGGAAGCGGTCGAAAACCCCGTCGAAAACCAGGGCGGCCAGGGTTTGCCAGATGGCGACCGGGATGGTCATGAAGGACAGCGAGGTGAAGTTCTCGGCGCCGCCGTGGAAGTCCAGGACCCGGGGCAGGCCGTTCTCGAAATAGGCCGGCTTCATCTTCTCCTCGCCGCCGACGTGGAAGAGGACGGGCAGGCCCGCTTCCTCAAGGAGGGCCCACAGGGGATCCAGGCCCACATGGCTGGGGCTGTGGCCGGGCGGGCAGAGGGAGGGGACCATGAGGC
>JBJTEN010000171.1:0-5304 GCA_046092925.1 Phenylobacterium sp.
GATGGCGATGGCCTCCTTGTTGGTGTCGATCACGAACATCAGGTCGGGGATGCCGCCCATGTCCTTGATCCCACCGAGGGACAGCTCAAGCTTGTCCCGCTCGCGGGTGAGCTGCAGCAGCTCCTTCTTGGTGCGGTTGCCCTCGCCCCCTTCGAGCACGCCCTCAAGCTCACGCAGGCGGTTGATCGACCCGGAGACGGTGCGCCAGTTGGTCAGGGTTCCGCCGAGCCAGCGGTGGTTGACATAGTACTGGGCGCAGCGGCGGGCGGCCTGGGCGATGGGATCCGAGGCCTGGCGCTTGGTGCCCCCGAAGAGCACGCGACCGCCGCCTGCGGCCACCTCGCGCACCTTGACCAGGGCCTGATGCAGCAGGGGGATCGACTGGGAAAGGTCGATGATGTGGATGTTCGAACGGCTGCCGAAAATGTAGCGGTCCATCTTCGGGTTCCAGCGGTGCGTCTGGTGACCGAAGTGGGCGCCGGCCTCAAGCAGCTGACGCATGGAGAAATCGGGAAGCGCCATGGCTTTCATGTCCTCTTCTTCCGGTTGACCTCCGCAGACAAACCCCCCTGACGGGGGACCGGAACGGCGCCGCCGGGATGTCTCCCCGGCCAAACCGAACGCCTGCGTGTGGAATGACGCGCCGTTTAGGCTCAACCGGCTGAAAAGGCAAGTCCAGAAAGGATTTGAGCCGTTCTAGACGTCTTCGACAAAGACCACGCCCGGCGCCGTCTTCAGGGCGCCGCGGACGGCGGGGCCCAGGTCGAACCGGCCGGGGAGACGCACCTCGATTTCCCGGCCGCCCTCGACGGGGGCCACCAGGACAATCTCGCCGCCGCGCCCCTGGGGGGCCGACGTCAGGCGAGCCTTCAGGGCGTCAATCGCCAGGCTGCGCGGCGAGACATGGACCCGAAGCCCCGCCACCGCGTTCTCGATCGCAACCTCGACCGGCTCGGCGTCATCGCCGAAGAAACGCACCTCTCCGTCCCGCGCCTTGGCCCGGACCTTGAGCGAGACCGACCGGCCAGGCTCCAGCAGATCACGGCACCTGCGCAGGGCCTCCGGCGGGAAGAGCACCTCGTACTCTCCGGAAGGATCGGACAGGGTCACAAAGGCGAACTTGTCGCCGCTGGCCTGGGAGGCCCGCTCCTGGCGCCGGCGCACGACCCCGGCCATCCGGAAGGCTTCCGCGCCCGTCTCGGCCTTGGGGATGACCTCGGTCAAAAGGTCGATGCGCCGCCGCCGCAGGGCGGGCAGAAGGTCCTCCAGCGGATGGCCGGAGAGATAGAAACCCACCGCGGCCAGCTCCTCGTCGAGGCGGCGGGTCGGCGACCAGGACTCGGTGCGCGGCAGCCTCGGACGCTGGGCCTCGACCTGATCGCCGCCAAACAGCGAGCCCTGCGAGGAGGCCCGCTCCTCGGCCACGCTCTGGCCATATCCGGCCAGCACCTCGGAGGCCTCCACCAGCTGGGCCCGGTCGCAGCCCAGGCTGTCGAACGCCCCGGCGCGGGCCAGGGTCTCCAGGGTGCGCCGGTTCACCTGGCGCGGATCGACCCGCTCGACAAAGTCGAAGATGTCGCGGAAGGGCCCGCCGGCGGCGCGAACCTCCACCAAATGCTCCATGGCCTGCAGGCCGACGTTCCGGATGCCGCCGAGGGCGTAGAGGACCTCCCCGTCACCGACGTCGAAGTCGGCGCTCGAGCGGTTGACGTCGGGGGGCCGGACGGTCACCCCGAAACGGCGGGCGTCGTGATAGAAGACCGCCAGCTTCTCCGTATTGGAGATGTCCAGGCTCATGGAGGCGGCGAAGAACTCCACCGGCGCGTTGGCCTTCAGCCAGGCGGTCTGGTAGCCGATCAGGGCGTAGGGCGCGGCGTGGCCCTTGTTGAAGCCGTAGCCCGAGAACTTGGCCATCAGCTCGAAGAGGGTGTCGGCGAGGTCCGGGTCCACCCCCCGTTCCGCCGCGCCGGAGAGGAAGCGGGCCCTTTGCTGGTCCATCTCCTCCTTCTTCTTCTTGCCCATGGCGCGACGCAGCAGGTCCGCCTCGCCAAGGGAATAGCCGGCCATGATGCGGGCGATGTTCATCACCTGCTCCTGGTAGACGATCACGCCGTAGGTCTCGGTCAGGACCGGCTCGAGAAGGGGGTGGTAGACGTTCAGCGGCTTGCGGCCCGCATTGGTGTCCACATAGGCCGGAATGGAGTCCATCGGCCCCGGCCGGTAGAGGGAGATCAGCGCCGTGACCTCCTCGATGGAGCCCGGCCGGAGCTGGCGCAGGGTGTCGCATGCCCTGCCCTTCGAGCTGGAAGACCCCGACGGTCTGGCCCGAGGCCATCAGCTCATAGGTCGCCGCATCGTCCAGGGGCAGGCTCTCGAGGGCGAAGTCCGCGCCTCGGCGGGCCAGATGCTTCATGGCCCGGTCGATCACGGTGAGGGTCTTCAGTCCCAGGAAGTCGAACTTCACCAGGCCCGCGCTCTCCACCCACTTCATGTTGAACTGGGTCGCCGGCAGCTCGGACCGCGGATCCCTGTAGAGGGACGAAAGCTCGATCAGAGGACGGTCCGAAATCACGACGCCCGCAGCGTGTGTGGACGCATTCCGGTAGAGACCCTCGAGCATGAGGGCGATCTCAAGGAGCCTGGCGACGGTCTCGTCCTCATCCTTGGCCTGGCGCAGCCGAGGCTCCAGTTCGAGGGCCCGGGCGAGGGTCACGGGGTTGGCGGGATTGGCCGGAACCATCTCGGCCAGACGGTCGACCTGACCGAGGGGCATCTGCAGGACCCGGCCGACATCCCGCAGGACGGCTCTGGCCTGCAGGGTGCCGAAGGTAATGATCTGCGCCACCCGGTCGCGCCCGTAACGCTGCTGGACATAGGCGATCACCTCCTCCCGCCGCTCCTGGCAGAAGTCGATGTCGAAGTCGGGCATGGAGACCCGCTCAGGGTTCAGGAAGCGCTCGAAGACCAGGCCATAGCGCAGCGGGTCCAGGCCGGTGATCAGCAGGGACCAGGCCACAAGGGAGCTGGCGCCCGAGCCGCGGCCCGGCCCGACGGGTATGCCCTGCGACACCGCCCACTTCATGAAGTCCGACACGATCAGGAAATAGCCGGAGAAGCCCATCTTCTGGATGACGGCGATTTCCTGTTCCAGCCGGGCCTCGTAGGCCTCAAGGGGGACTGCGGGCGGATGCACGGCGAGGCGCGCGCGAAGGCCCTCCCGGGCCTGGCTGGCGAGTTCCTCTTCCTCGGTTCGCCCCTCCGCCGTGGGAAATCGCGGCAGGATGGGGTCGCGCTTCCTGACCATGAAGGCGCAGCGCCGGGCGATGTCGATGGTGTTGTCGCAGGCCTCGGGCAGATCGGCGAAGAGGGCGCGCATGTCCGCCGCCGGCTTAAACCAGTGCTCGGGCGTCACCCGCCGACGCTCGTCCTGGCCGATGAAGGCCCCGTCGGAGATGCAGAGCAGGGCCTCGTGGGCGGCGTAAAGACCGGCGGTCGGGAAATAGACGTCGTTGGTCGCCACCAGGGGCAGATCATGGGCGTAGGCATAGGCCACGAGTCCGGGCTCGGCCGCAGCCTGGCTGGCGAGACCATGTCTCTGGAGTTCGATGTAGAAGCGGTCGCCGAAGGCCTCCGCCATCGCGGCCAGGGCGGCCTCCCCGTCCGCTGTCCGCCCGGCCGCGAACAGGGGATCGACGGGACCGTCAGCTCCCCCGGAGAGCAGGATCAGCCCCTCGGCTCGGGCCGCCACCGCCGACCAGGGTACGGAAGGCTCCTCGACGCCATCCGCTTCCAGATAGGCCATGGAGGACAAGGTCGAGAGATTGAGATAGCCCGCCTCGGACTGGGCCAGCAGCACGATGGTGGGGGTGCGCGCCCAGCGCTCAGGAGGCCGGCCGCCGATCCCGGTGACCGGCAGGGCGCAGCCGATGATGGGCTGGACCCCGGCGTCCTTGGCGGTGACGGAGAATTCCAGGGCCCCGAACAGGTTGGCCCGGTCGGCGATGGCCACGGCCGGCATGCCCTGGCCGAGGGCGAGCCGCCCCAGCGCGTCCGCGCGCACTGCGCCTTCGAGCAATGAATAGGCAGAGCGCACCCGCAGATGGATGAAACCGTCCTTCATCGACATGCGTCCCTCCTACCTCCAGCGCGCCCAGGACACCCCGGCCCGGCCCGGACAGCCGCCTGCACACACCGGACGTGGCTGCGCACCGAGGCCCGAAGCCCCCTCGGGACTTCTCTCCGGTCAGGCCGCCAGCACGGCGATCTGACACACCGTCCACACAAAGCCGGCCACCGACAGAAAGGCCAGTGATTCCCGCGCAAGTCGAGCCATGTCTCAATCTCCCACCGTGTTCGTGGAATGTTCTTATTCCGGTTTTGTTCTCCTTTCAAGGGGGCGGATTCAGGCAGGGACTATGCGGCCCTGCCGCAGGGTGAGAACCCTGTCCATCCGGCCCGCGAGCTCGAGGTTGTGCGTCGCGATGAGCGCCGCCGTCCCCTGACCCCGGACGACCCTTCTGAGACTGTCGAAGACGGAGGCGGAGGTGTCAGGGTCGAGATTTCCCGTGGGTTCGTCGGCAAGAAGAATTCGCGGCCGGTTGGCGAGCGCACGGGCCACCGCCACCCTCTGTTGCTCTCCGCCGGACAGCTGGGCGGGCTGGTGCTCGGTCCGGTCCGCAAGGCCAAGCTCGGCCAGCAGGGCGATGGCGCGCTCCCGGGCCGCGGCGGGTGTGCAGCCCGCCATGAGCTGTGGCAGCATGACATTTTCGGCCGCCGTGAACTCCGGAGAGAGGTGATGGGCCTGATAGACGAAACCCATGGCCGAAAGCCGCATGCGCGTTCTTTGCGCCTCGGACATGTCGGTGCAATCACGCCCCTCGACGATGACCCGGCCTGAGGTCGGCCGCTCGAGAAGACCGGCGGCGTGCAGGAGCGACGACTTGCCCGAGCCGGAGGGTCCGACCAGACCGACGATCTCGCCGGCGTCGAGATCCAGCTCCACGCCGTCGAGCACATGCAGGAGCCGGTCGCCCGAACGGTAGGTCCTGTGAAGATCCCTCAGGGACAGGACCGGAGCCTCACTCATAACGGAGAGCCTCCACAGGATCGAGCCGGCTGGCCCGCCAGGCCGGCGGCAGGGTGGCCAGGAAGGCCGCTCCCAGCGACCAGCCGAGGATGAGCGTCACCTCAGCCCAGTCGATGCGGGCCGGAATCCGCGAGAGATAGTAGACATCGGAGGCGAAGACCCGGGCGCCGGTCACCCACTCCACCGCCTGCTGGATCGGGCCGATATAGGTGCAGAAG
>JBJTEN010000172.1:0-2781 GCA_046092925.1 Phenylobacterium sp.
CCAGAGGAGGGCGGCGAGGGCGCAGACGACCAGGATGACGGGAAGCACGCGGAAGGCGAAGACAAACAGCGCGCCGGAATTGGCCACGGCGTAGGGCTGGCCCTCCCCTCCGGCGAGGAATCCGAAGACGAAGGCCACGCCAGTCTGTGTGGCGGCGGCGAGGGCCTCGACCCCCTGGCCGAGGGCGGCCACCACGGCCCGCAAGGGGGGCAGGCCGAAGAGGCCCAGCACCAGCAGGAGCTGGATCAGGAGGGCGCCTCCCGCCAGCCGCCAGGGAAAGACCCGGCGATTCTCCGAAGCCGCCCAGCAGAGGGCGATGATGACGACCAGCCCAAGGAGGCTCTGAGCGTTCTCGATGCGGAACATGAGCTGGTCTCCCCGGTTCGGATTGCAGTTGAACGCCGGAACGGCCGCCGCGCAACCTCCCAGCTGCGACTCCGTTGCCCCCCTCAATCGGCTGCGCCGACAGCTCCCCCTGGGGGGAGCAATTGGGCTCTGGAACTCCTCCACCTCTTGAGGGGGAGGTGGACCGCGCAGCGGGACGGAGGAGGTCAGCCTTCGACGAAGCCGGCCCAGGTGGACATGTAGGTCACGAAGGGCGGACCCAGGCCCTCGGCCTCGAGGTGGGCGCGGGTGACGGGGAGGCTGACAGGCCGGAAGTCGGGATTGGCCCGGGCCTTCTGCGGCCAGTCGTGATGCAGGATGGCGGCGCGGCCGAGGAGGACGAAGTCGGCGCCGGCGTCCAGCATGGCCCGGGCGTCGGCGGCGCTCATGATCTTGCCGGCGACGCCGAGGCGCACCTCGCCGCGCGGCAGGTCGGTGAAGTAGGACATGAGGGTCCGGCCGCGATGGGCCTCCTCGACCGGCTCCTTGAAGCAATCCCACAAGGACATGTCGAGATAGTCGATCTTCGCCTCGGACAGGAGACGGCCGGCGAGATCGCGGACCTCCATCAGGCTGAGGCCGAACCGCTCGGGCGAGAGGCGCAGGCCCAGGGGGACATCGGCGCGGCAGGAGGCGCGAACGCCGTCGAGGATCTCCAGGATCAGGCGGGCCCGGCTCTCCGGCGAGCCGCCGTACGCGTCGGTACGACGGTTGGTCTGGGCGCTGAGGAACTGGCAGAGCACGTAGCCGTGGGCGCCATGGATCTCCACCCCGTCGAAGCCGGCCTTGTCGGCGCGGACGGCGGCGGCGATGAAGTCGTCGCGCAGCTGGCGGACCTCGTCGAGGGTCAGGGCGCGGGAGTCCGTCTCGGCGTCCTCGGATGGACAGACCGGGGCCTCGCCGATCAGGGCGGCGGGCGAGCGCATGCCGGCGTGGTGCAGCTGGACGACGGCAAGGCTGCCGGCCTTGCGGATGTCCTCCGCCAGGCGGGCGAGGCCGGGGATGTGGATGTCGGAGAAGATCCCGACCTGGCCGGGAAAGCCCTGGCCGATCCGCTGCACGTGGGCGGCCGCGGTCATGGTCAGGCCGAATCCACCCTGGGCGCGCAGGGTCAGCCAGCGATGCTCGTCGTCGGAGAGCGTCCCGTCGGGATGGCTCTGCAGGTTGGTGAGCGGCGCCAGCATCAGCCGGTTCTTCATCGCCGGACCCCGGATGAAGCGCATCGGCGCGAACAGGTCGGTCATCGGTTTCCCCCTTCTGGCGTGTCGCCGGGCCCTATCGGACCCCCAGCTCGCGGACCAGAGCCTCGGCGCCGTAGACGTGGCGCAGGGCCTCGGTGGCGCCGGCCGTGGAGACCACGACGGTCCGGTTCAGGGTCCCGTCATAGCCGTAATTGCCCCCAAGGGAATGGATGTTCCCGTCGAAGGCGGCGCCCAGCACCTCGCCCTTGGCGCTGATCACCGGTGAGCCGGAATTGCCGCCGATGATGTCGTTGGTGGTGACGAAGTTGAAGACGGTGTCGAGGTTCATCCGGTCACGGGCGGCCAGCCAGCGGTCCGCCAGCCGGAAGGGCTCGGCGCCGGTGGCGCGCTCGTAGAGGCCGGCCAGCCGGGTGGTCGGCGGAACCTCCGTCCCGCGCCAGGTCCAGCCGGCGACCTTGCCGTAGGAGAGGCGCAGGGAGAAGGTGGCGTCGGGATAGACCTTGTCGCCATAGACCGCGAAGCGGGCGCTGGCGATCCGGGCGGCGGCGGCCTCGGTCGGGGCCGAGACCTGGGTCTCCCAGGCCTTGCGCACGGCGCGGGCCTCGGCGTCGATCTTCAGGGCGTAGCGGATCATCGGGTCGTCGGAGGCCTCGATCGCGGCCTGGCCGCCCTCCCAGAGGGCCTTTCGAACGGCAGGGTCACCCAGCTTCGAACCGGAGACAAGGGCCGCAGAGAGGCTCTCGGGGCTCTCACGTCCCAGCAGAAGCTTCGTCACCGGGTCGTCGGCGGTGAGGTACTCGCGGGTCTTGAGCAGCCAGAATTCGAGATCGAGCTGTTCGAGGGAGGCATCGACCGGGGTGGAGTCCAGAAGCTGCTTGGCCAGGAGGGGAAGGCGCGCATCGGCGAACTCCGGCAGACGCTCGGCGCTGGGCAGGGTGCGCTCGCGGGCGCCGCGCACCAGGATCTGAGCGAAATTGAACAGGTCGGAGGCGCCTCCGGAATTCGCCTCAAGCTGCCGGAAGCGAAGGAACTGGTCGGCATGAACCTTCTGGATGGCGGTGATCTCCGACCAGGGGTCGCCGACGCGGGCGGCCAGGGCGGGATCCGCAGCCACCCGGGCGCGAAGGTCCGCCTCCTCGGCGCGCTTGGCGTCCATCAGTGAAGGCGTGTTGAGGGCGAACTGGCGACCGAAAAA
>JBJTEN010000173.1:0-15155 GCA_046092925.1 Phenylobacterium sp.
CCATATGTACACCGTGGGCATGCCCTGCAGACCCAGGAAGTGCTGCGGGAAGAAGATCAGGTTCACGCCGACGAAGGTGATCCAGAAATGCACCACGCCGAGGAACTCGTTGTACTTCACGCCCCACATCTTCTCTAACCAGTAGTAGAAGCCGGCGAAGATGGCGAAGACGGCGCCGAGGCTCAGCACATAGTGGAAGTGCGCCACGACGTAGTAGGTGTCGTGGAGGGTGTAGTCGATCCCGGCATTGGCCAGAACCACCCCGGTCACCCCGCCCACCGTGAACAGGAAGAAAAAGCCGATGGCCCAGAGCAAAGGCGTCTTGAAGTCCAGGGACCCGCCCCACATCGTGGCGATCCAGGAAAACACCTTCACGCCGGTGGGCACGGCGATCACCATGGTCGCGGCCACGAAGTAGGCCCGCAGGTCGACCGGCATGCCCACGGTGTACATATGGTGCGCCCAGACGATGAAGCCCACGAAGCCGATGGCGACCATGGCGTAGGCCATGGCGAGATATCCGAAGACCGGCTTTCGGGAGAAGGTCGCGACGATATGGCTGATGATGCCGAAGCCCGGCAGGATCAGGATGTACACCTCAGGGTGCCCGAAGAACCAGAACAGATGCTGGAACATCACCGGATCACCGCCGCCGGCGGGATCGAAGAAGTGGGTGTTAAAGTTCCGGTCCGTCAGCAGCATGGTGATGGCGCCGGCCAGCACGGGCAGGGACAGGAGAAGCAGGAAGGCGGTCACGAGCACCGACCAGACGAACAGCGGCATGTTGTGCAGGGTCATGCCCGGCGCGCGCATGTTGAAGATGGTGGTGATGAAATTGATTGCGCCCAGGATCGAGCTGGCGCCCGCAAGGTGCAGGGACAGGATCGCCAGGTCCATGGACGGGCCCACATGCCCCTTGGTGGACAGGGGCGGATAGATGGTCCAGCCGCCGCCGAAGCCCTTGCCCGGTCCGCCGTCCACGAACATGGACATGCAGAGCAGAACCCAGGCCGCCACCAGCAGCCAGAACGAGATATTGTTCATCCGCGGGAAGGCCATGTCGGGGGCGCCGATCATGAGGGGCACGAACCAGTTGCCGAACCCGCCGATCATGGCCGGCATGACCATGAAGAAGATCATGATCAGCGCGTGGCCGGTCACGACGACGTTGTAGCCGTGCTTGGTGGCCTCCACCACGCCCAGCTGGTCAAGCCAGCTGCCCTGGACGAACACCTGGAGGCCGGGCTCGGCCAGCTCCAGTCGGATCAGCCCGGAAAGGGCGCCGCCGACGATCCCCGCCATGATGGCGAAGATGATGTAGAGGGTGCCGATATCCTTGTGGTTCGTCGAGAAGAACCAGCGAACCAGGAAGGGCGGCTTGTGATCGTGGTCGTGATCAGCGGTGGATGCATGGGCCATTGAAACAATCCTGACCTCAGTTCGACGCCGGCGCCGGGACGGGCGCGGGCGCAGCGGAAGGCGCGGGGGAAGCCGAGGGCGCCGCCTCGGGGGCTGGAGTCGTCGCCGAGGCGACCGCAGGGGCGGGGGCGGCCTCGGGAGCGCCGCCGACCTTGTACCCCCCCTTGGACATCACCCAGGCGTCGAATTCGGCCTGGGGCACGGCGCGCACTTCGATCGGCATGTAGGCGTGGTCAACACCGCAAAGCTCGCGGCAGTTGCCGTAGTACACGCCAGGCTTCTCGACCTTGATCCAGGTCTCGTTGAGACGGCCCGGGATGGCGTCGCTGATGATCCCGAAGGCGGGAACCGCGAAGGCGTGAATGACGTCCGCCCCGGTCACCTGGATCCTGACAGGCTTTCCGACCGGAACGACGAGGGGCTCGGTGGTCGCCAGGAGGTAGGGGACGTTCTGGGCCTTGGCCTTGTCCTCCGGAAGCATGTTCGAGATGAACTCGCTGATCCCGTTGTCGGGGTACTCGTAGCCCCAGTACCACTGATATCCTGTCGCCTTCACCGTCATGTAGGGCTTAGGCATGTCGTGATAGGCGTAAAGCAGCCTGAACGAGAAGATCGCGATGAACATCAGGATCAGGACCGGCACGACGGTCCAGATCACTTCGATGGTGGTGTTGTGGCTCCACTTGGCGGGGGTCGGGTTCGCCTTCTTGTTGTAGCGAACCATCACCCAGACCAGCAGGGCGAGCACGAAGAGCGTGATCGCCGTGATGATCGGCAGCAGGATTACGTCGTGAAAGAAGGCCGCGTCATGCTTGAGCGGCGTGACGCCGGGCTGAAGCCCGATGGCGCCAGGCGTCGGCTGGCCGACCAGATCTCCGGAGGCCAGGGCGGGAAGCGCCCAGACCATCGTCATGACGGCGGCGAAGCTGGCCGCCAGCCCTGCCCGAATGCCTTGAACCCTAGACTTCATGTCCCCTCGGTCGTTGCTCGCGGACGGACCCGACCCGGGAGGGCGGCCCCGCCGACGTCTAAGCGGACACCGCAGCCAGTTTGCCGAAAGCGGTTCCTTGGGGGCGTCCATACGCGCTCGCGGTGAACTTGCCAAGCGGCTCCGATCGCCTTTCGAAGCCCCCCTGAAGGGTGACGTAAGGGCCTGCAGGCCCTATCTGGGATACACGCCTGTCAGACGGAGTCCCGCATGTCCTCTTCCCCTGAGTCCGCTTCTCTTCTGGAGGCCCATGGCCTGGTCCCGGAACAGGCGCGTCGAACCCTCGCCGAGGCGATCGGAGACGCCGATGACGGGGAAATTTTCCTCGAGCGCTCCAGGAGCGAGTCCTTTCTCTACGACGACGGACGCCTGAAATCCGCAGCGTTCGATACGTCGGACGGCTTCGGCCTTCGTGTCGTGGCCGGCGAATCCGCCGGGTATGCACACTCCAGCGAGGTGTCCGAGCCGGCGCTCAAGCGCGCGGCGGCCTCTGCCGCCCTGGCTCGCAGGGGATACTCCGGCGTGGCCGACGAAGGCCCCCGGTCTACGAACGCCCGGCTTTATGAGGATGTGGATCCGACCGAGGCTCCGAGCTTCGAGGCCAAGGTCGCCCTGCTCCAGGAAATCGACTCCTGGTGCCGGGATCGGGATTCGCGAGTGGTGCAGGTCATGGCCTCGCTGGCCAGCGAACAGAGGACGGTGGAGATTCTTCGCGCCGACGGGAGACTCATTCGAGACGTGCGCCCCCTCTCGCGTCTCAACATACAGATCACGGTGGAGCGGGACGGACGTCGGGAGACCGGGTACGCCGGGGCGGGCGGGCGCGCCGCATTCGACGCCTGGATCGCACCGGACCGGTGGCGCCTTCAGGCGGAGGAAGCCCTCCGGCAGGCCCTCGTGAACCTCGAGGCCTCGCCCTGCCCAGCGGGTGAGATGGACGTGGTGCTGGGCGCCGGCTGGAACGGCGTTCTTCTGCATGAGGCCGTCGGCCACGGCCTGGAGGGAGACTTCAACCGCAAGGGATCCTCCGCCTTCGCGGCCCGGATCGGCGAACAGGTCGCAGCCCGGGGCGTCACGGTCTACGACGATGGCTCCCTTCCCGGACGGCGGGGCTCCCTCACGGTCGATGACGAAGGCACGCCGACCGGCCGTACGGTGCTCATCGAGGATGGAATCCTGGTCGGGTACATGCACGACCGCATGAGCGCGCGCCTCATGGGACTGTCCGCCACGGGGAACGGACGCCGGCAGTCCTATGCCCATATTCCGATGCCGCGCATGACCAATACGGCGATGGAGGGCGGCTCCACGCCGCGCGACGAGATGATCGCCGCGACCCGGCGCGGTCTCTATTGCGCCAATTTCGGCGGCGGGCAGGTGGACATCACCAATGGCAAGTTCGTGTTCCAGTGCACGGAAGCCTACCTGATCGAGGATGGCCGGATCACCCGCCCCGTGAAGGGGGCCACCCTGATCGGCGACGGGCCCACCGCCCTCACCCGGGTCACCATGATTGGCGATGACTTCGATTTCGACCCCGGCGTCGGGGTCTGCGGAAAGTCCGGCCAGTCCGTCCCGGTCGGAGTGGGCCAGCCCTCGCTGAAGATCACCGGCCTGACCGTGGGCGGCGCGGGCGGCTGAGCCACAGCCGCCCTCCCGCGCCGGCGTCAGGCGGCGGGCGAGGAGGGGTCAACCCCGCTGCGCCCGCGGACAGGCTTGTCGGCGTGCGCCCAGCCCCGGACCGCAAAGCTGATCAGCACGAAGAGGACCCCCGCGCCGACGCCTGTCCATCCCAGGGCCTGGAAGCCGCTGACGGCGGTGTTGAGGGCCCGCTCGGGATTGAGCACCTCCCCGCCGACGGACTCCGTGACCAGGAACCCTGCAATGACGCCGCCGACATATTGGGCGATCGACGAGGCGAGGAACCAGACGGCCATCATGAAGGAGACCACGCCCGGCAAGGTGAGCTTTGTGATCTCCGAGAGCCCGACGGGAGACAGGAAGAGTTCGCCCGTGGTGTGGAGCAGATAGAGCAGGCCCAGCAGGATGAGCGGCACCCGGAAGGCGCTGTCGTGAAGGCTGGCGCCCCAGACCACGACGAGAAAACCAAGGCCGACCTGCATCAGGCCCAGGCCGAACTTCAGGGTGGGATCCGGATCCCGGCCGCGCTTTCCAAGCCAGGTCCAGACGGCGGCGAGGACCGGCGCGAGGATCAGGATGAAGCCCGCGTTGAAGGACTGGGTCTGGGCGGCGCCCATGGAGGTGTCGATCCAGGCCCACCACCCGGCGGGCTCGACGCCGATTGCGGCGAGCTGCTCTGGCGTCCCGTAGGGAATCCCCAGGAAGCGGCCCGCCTCGTGGGTCAGGGACAGGTCCACATTGGTCGACGCAAACAGGTTCAGAGAGGAGCCCGCCTGCTCGAAGAGGGTGAAGAAGATCACTGATCCGACGATCAGGATCACTGCAAGGCCCATGCGCTCGCGCTCCACCCTGGTCTGGCAGACCCTCAGAAGAATCCAGGCGATGGCGCCGAGGGACAGCACGATGGCCGCCGCGAGAGCGGCTCCGACCAGCCGGCTGTTCTGGACCGTCAGGAAGACGACGCCGATCGCCAGGATGGACATGATGTAGGTCATCCACTCGCGACTGATGAAGCCGGCAAACGGCTCCCGAAGCATGCGCGGATCAGGCGGCTCTCCCTTTCCCTCCAGGAGGGGCTTGCCGAGGACGAAGACGATCCAGCCCAGGAACATCCCGATTCCGGCGAGACCGAAGCCCGCCCACCACCCGACATGCTGTCCAAGGAGCCCGCAGAGAATGGCCGCCCAGAAGGCGCCGAGATTGATCCCGTAATAGTAGAGGGTGAAGCCGGAATCCCGCCTCGGATCCCCATGGGGATAGAGCTCGCCGACCACCGATGAGATGTTGGGCTTCAGGAAGCCGACGCCCAGAATGATCAGGGAGACGGCGAAATAGAACATGCTCGCAGAGCCGTTGTTGATCAGCGTGCGGACTTCATAGTCGCCTTCGGGGATCGAGCTTGGCAGGCCCGAGGCGATCGGCACGCCGGGAATCTCGATTCCACCGCCCTCCCGCGGTCCGAATTCGTATCGGGTTCCATCGACCAGCACATAGGCCTGACGGTCATCCATGCGTCCTTCGGCGACGATGGGATAGACGTTTCCGCCATAGATCAGGTCCTGCTGTGAGGGCCGGCCCTCGAAGCCCATGGCGATGTGCCCGGCGACGAGCAGGAGTGCGCCGAAGGCGACCGCCTTGCGCGATCCCAGCCATCTGTCGGCGATGAACCCGCCCAGCAGGGGCAGCAGGTAAACCAGGGCGGTGTATGAGGCGTAGAGGGCGCTGGCCTCGTCGCTGTCGAACAGCAGATGCTGGGTCAGGTAAAAGATCAGGATTCCGCGCATGCCATAGTAGGAGAACCGCTCCCACATCTCGGCGAAGAACAGGACCAGAAGACCTCGGGGGTGTTCCCGCAGCAACTGGCGCAAGACGGGCAAGCCGGTGGCCAGTGTCACGACGACACCCAGTAGAATGACGATGTTCATGCCAGGCCCCCCCCGGGACAAAGGCGGGTGCGGAACACCCGGACAGAACTTGAGCGATCAGCAGACCATGCGCCGCCGGATGAGGCAAGCCGACGGCCGGAACGGCTCAGAAGGCCGCTTCTCTCCAGACGGGTTCGACGCGCCCGCCCCAGGGCCCGCCGAATCGCTCCAGCAGTCGGTCGGCGCAGGTGAGGCCGCTGTCCGCGATCTCCCGGAGGGGTGCGAGATAGCGGCCCTCGTCGCTTCCGGAAGCGTCCAGCCGCGCCCGCCGCTTGAGACCTTCCGCTGCGATCTCCACGAGGTCCCGGGCCACATCCTGGACCAAGCGGGAACCGATGGAGGCCCTCAGTCCCTGGCGAGTGACGTCGGCCCGGAGCTGTTCGTGAGACTCCAGGGGCCAGTCGCAGCAGAGATCCCACGCCGCCTCCAGAGCCGGCCGGTCGTAAAGGAGACCCGTCCAGAGTGTCGGGAGCGCGTCCAGCATGGGCTGGAGACCGACATCGGCTCCGCGCATCTCGAGATACTGCTTGAGGCGCACTTCCGGAAAGGCCGTCGTGGCGTGATCGGCGAAGTCCTTGAGGCTGGGCCGGTCGCCGGGCCGGTCATCGAAGCCGGAGGTCATGAACCGCCGGAAGGAGCGGCCGGAGACGTCCACATAGGCCCCGTCTCGCTTCAGGAAGTACATCGGGACGTCCAGAAGATAGTTGGCGTAGGTTTCGTAGCCGAAGCCTTCTGCAAAGACGAAACCCAGCATCCCTGTCCGGTCCGGGTCCGTATCCGTCCATACATTGGCCCTCGCCGTCAGGAAGCCGGACGGACGCCCCTCCACGAAGGGGGAGTTGGCGAAGAGGGCCGTGACCACGGGCTGGAGGGCGAGGCTGGTCCTGAACTTCAGCCGCATGTCGTCTTCGTCGGCGAAGTCGAGGTTGGCCTGCACGGTGCAGGTGCGGAACATCATGTCCAGGCCCTTGCCGCCCACCTTCGGCATGTAGGCGCGCATGATGCGGTAGCGTCCCTTGGGCATCACCGGAACCTGGGCGCGGGACCATTCCGGAGTGAAGCCGAGGCCAAGGAAACCCAGTCCGAGGCGGGCGCCCACGGTGCGGACCTCTTCGAGGTGGCCTGCGGTCTCGGCTGCGATCTGGTGCATGTCGGCCAGCGGAGCGCCGGAAAGCTCGAACTGCCCGCCCGGCTCCAGGCTCACATTCGTCTGGCCGCGCTGAAGGCCGATCAGGGTTTCGCGTTCGAAAACCCCGGTCCAGCCATAGGCCTTGAGCCCTTCCATCAGGGCCAGGATTCCCGCCGGCCCCTCGTAGGGAACCGGGGCGTGATCTGCGACCCGGAAGACGAGTTTCTCGTGTTCAGCGCCGACCTTCCAGTCCGCAGGAGGGGTCTCCCCCGCCTGCAACCATTCGACGACATCTGAGAATTCCAGCGGTCGATCATCGACCTTGGAGTCGGCCATGCCCGTCTTCCCGTAGGTTCCCTTCCCGGCGCCGCCCTCAGGCGGGGCGCGATCTTTACGCCGTTAAGTCGCCTGAGCGCAAATCAGGAATTCTCGATCACGGGAAGGAAGTCAAAACCGCCAGTCCCCGATGGCCGCCTGAACCAGGGTCAGGGCGGAAAGCGCCGCCGTGTCCGCCCTCAGGATTCTCGGGCCGAGAGACACAGGAACGGATCCCGGGCTTCCCCTGAGAGCTGAACGCTCGGCGGGCGAAAATCCGCCCTCCGGTCCAATGAGAATGGCGACGGGTCCCGGCAAGAGGCCGTCGAGCGCCGCCAGCAGGGGCGGCGCGTCGCCCGCTTCGTCACAGAAGATCAGGGTCTCACCCTCGGGACGGGCCTCTAGGACGCGTTGTAGCGGGTGAGGCCCCCGGATCTCGGGTATGTCGAGCCGCCCGGTCTGCTCCGCGGCCTCCCCTGCGATGGCCGCAAGGCGGTCGACCCGGGTGTGGTCCGCATTGGTCCGTTCGGTGGTCACGAGGAAGATCTCACGGACACCAAGCTCCACAGCCTTGGCGACGATTGTCTCGAGAGGCGTCCGCTTGACCAGCGCCATCAGGAGGGTCGGTCCCGAGGGCGGGGGTTGGGCCCGGGTCTGGCGGACGATGGCGAGATGGGCCGTCCGTTTGCCGGCTTCGCTGATTCGGGCGATCCACTCGCCGTCCCGCCCATTGAAAACCAGGACTTCATCCCCCTGACCACGCCGCATGACCTGCGTGAGGTAACGCCCCTGAGGCGCAGGAAGGGGGAACTCCCGGCCCGCGGCGAGATCGTCGGCGACGTGAAGTCGGATCATGCTTCCTCCTAGACCCGGAGCCACCCTTGAGCCTAGGCTCCCCGTCATGACCTCAGAACCCAGACAGAGGGACACCTACGATCAGGATCTCAAGCGGCTCCAGCTGGCGCTGGTTCGCTATCAGCAGCACGCCATTGCGGCGGGCGACAAGGTTCTGATCGTCTTCGAGGGCCGGGACGCAGCGGGAAAGGACGGCTCGATCCAGCGGATCACCGAGCACCTTTCGACCCGGGCGACCCGGGTCATCGCCCCGCCCAAGCCCTCTGACCGCGAGCGGACCCAGTGGTTCTTCCAGCGCTATGTGCAATGGCTCCCGGCCGCGGGCGAGACCGTCATCTTCAACCGGTCCTGGTACAACCGCGGCGGGGTGGAGCCGGTCATGGGCTTCTGCACCGCCGATGAGCACGAGCACTTCCTGCGCGAGGTCCCGGCCTTTGAGGGCATGCTGGTCGACAGCGGGGTCCGGCTGGTGAAGCTCTGGCTGGACGTCAGCCGCAAGGAACAGAAGAAGCGCCTCGAGGAACGCCGGACGAATCCTCTCAAGGCCCTGAAGTCCAGTCCGCTGGACGAAGCCGCCCAGGCCCGGTTCGACGACTATTCCGCCGCCCGGGACGAAATGCTCCGCCGGACCCACTCGGAGGCGGCGCCCTGGACCTGCGTGAGATCCGACCAGAAGAAGCCTGCGCGGCTGGCCATACTGCGTCACCTCGTCCGCACCCTGGCGCCGGAAGCGATCTCCCTGGAGGTCGAACCCCCGGATCCGTCCGTCCTGTTCGGGTTCGAACTCGGCGCCCTCTCGGATGGCCGCCTGGCCCGGTGAAGACCGACCTCTCCGCCTCCGAGGCCCGCCGCCTGGCCATTCGCGCGCAGGGGTTCGGACACGCGCCGCCCCGGACGCCGGGCCGCCGGGAGGTCCTGCGGACCCTGCGCCGGCTGGGCGTCCTGCAGATGGACTCGGTCAATGTCCTGGCCCGGTCCCACTACCTGCCCCTCTTCTCACGCCTCGGCCCCTACCCGCGCACGGCGCTGGAGGACCTGGCCTGGGCTGGACGCCGGGGCCTCTTCGAATACTGGATGCACGAGGCCTCCCTGGCGCCCCTCGAGACCCAACCCCTTCTGCGGTGGCGGATGCAGGACGCCGTAGAGGGCGTGGGGGTCTGGCGCGGCGTGGCGGCCTTCCTGCGGAGCCACGGCGACTTCATCGACCGGGTGCTTGGCCAGATCCGGGACCGGGGGCCCCTCTCCGCCGCAGAACTGGGCCTCGGGGCGAAGGGCGCCGGCGGCTGGTGGGGCTGGAGCGAGGGCAAGCGGGCCCTGGAGTGCCTGTTCTGGACGGGCAGGCTGACCACCGCCGCCCGCAGAGGCGCCTTCGAGCGCATCTACGCCCTGCCGGACCAGGTGCTTCCGCCCGGGGTCCTGTCGGCGCCGACGCCGGACCGGGCCCAGGCCCAGCGGGAGCTGGTCCGGATCGCCGCCCGGGCGCAGGGCGTGGCCACAGAAGCGGACCTGAGGGACTATTTCCGCCTGACCGCCGCCGAGGCCCGCCTGCGGGTGGCGGAACTTGTGGAACTGGGGGAGCTGACCCCCGTTCGGGTCGAGGGCTGGCGGGCGCAGGCCTACCTGTGGCCGGACGCCTGGGCGTCGCGGAAGGTCGAGTCCGAGGCCCTGCTCAGCCCCTTCGACAACCTCATCTGGTTCCGCGAGCGTGCTGAGCGTCTCTTCGACGTGCGCATCCGGCTGGAGATCTACACCCCCGCCGAACGCCGGGTGCACGGCTACTATGTGCTGCCCTTCCTCGAAGGCGAGGCGATCACCGCCCGGGTGGACCTGAAGGCGGACCGGAAGGGCGGCGGGCTCCTCGTCCAGGCCGCCCATGCCGAACCGGCGGCCGTACCGCAGACCCCGGCGGCCCTGGCCCGGAACCTTCGGGGCCTGGCGAACTGGCTGGGGCTGGAGACGGTGTCCGTGGCGCCGAAGGGTGATCTCGCCGAGCGTCTTGGCGCCGCGCTGTGCAGCGACGAGATCGCCTTCTAGCCCGCAGCCTTCGGAACCATCACCAGCCAGGGGGTCGGCGCGGCGCGGAACTCCCAGACGGCGAGCAGCTGGTCCAGATGGCTGCGGTTGCGCAGCAGCTCCGGCAGGGGCGCGGTCTTGGGCCCGGGCCGGACCTCGGTGATCTCATGGGTCGCCTCGAAGCGGGCGCGGACGCGGTCCATCACCCCCGGGCGATAGACGTCATGGGTCTCGACGATCAGTCGCATGCCGGCCAGGGCCGGGGCGATGTCGAGGCGCAGAAGGTCATCCTCCGCGCCCTCGATGTCGACGATCACCAGGCAGCGGCGGCCCTCAAAGCGCTGGAAGTCCTCCGGCTGGAACAGGCCGCCGGTGCGGACCCTCTCCGAGACGCCGTTCATCTCCGCCATTGTGCGGCAGGCCTGCAGGGCGGCCGCGGCCGTGTCATGCGCAAAAACCTCGGCCCGCGGCGCGATCCGCGCCAAGCCGACGGCGTAATAGCCTTCCGCACAGCCGATATCGAGGATGACCTCGGGGTCCTCCGCCAGGGCGGCGGCGAGATGGGGATGAAGCTCGTCCTCATAGGTCCCGATGAGGCGGGGGGCCAGGGCGCCCTCGGTTGCGGCCTCCAGATAGGCCATGCCGGCGAACGGACCTCCCAGCACCACGCCCCCTGACTGCGCTCTCAGGGCCTGGGCGATCATCCGGGAACGCCAGATGGCCAGAACCCGCAAGCCCAGGGTCGCGCCCTCCGGCGTCGACAGGCCGCCCGGTCCGTCCAGCCGGGCGCGGAACCATTCCCGGACCGTCTCAAGATAACTGGCCATGCGCCCACCGGGGCTTCGGAGACACTTTGCCGCCCTGGACGGATGGGCTCAAGCCATGCTCAGGCGGCGCCGAGGGTCACGGCGTGAAGCCGGGCATAGGCGCCGCCCCGCCGGACCAGCTCCTCGTGAGTCCCCTCCTCGAGGATGCGGCCATCCTCGAAGACCAGGATCCGGTCGGCGCTGCGCACGGTCGAAAGCCGGTGGGCGATGATCACGGTGGTGCGCCCCGCCATCAGCTCCTCCATGGCCTCCTGGACTTCGCGCTCGGTCTCCACGTCCAGGGACGAGGTGGCCTCGTCGAGCACCAGCATGGGGGCGTTCGCCAGGAAGGCGCGGGCGATGGCCACGCGCTGGCGCTCGCCGCCTGAGAGCTTGACGCCCCGCTCACCCACGAGGGTGTCGTACCCCAGGGGCAGGCGGGCGATGAAGTCGTGGGCGCGAGCCCGCCGGGCCGCCGTCCGGATCTCTTCGAGGGTCGCATCCGGCCGGCCGTAGGCGATGTTCTCGGCAATGCTGCGGTGGAACAGGGCCGGATCCTGCGGGACCACGGCGATGGCGCGACGGAGGGTCGATTGCGTCACCTCCGACAGCTCCTGCCCGTCGATTCGGATGGCGCCCTCGTCCAAGTCGTAGAGGCGCTGGATCAGCTTGACGAAGGTCGACTTGCCCGAGCCGGTCGGGCCCACCAGGGCGACCCGCTCTCCCGGGCGGATGGTCAGGGAAAAGTCGCTGAAGAGGCGGCGGCCGGCCTTGGCGTAGCCGAAGGCGGCGCGGTCAAAGACGATCTCGCCGGGACCCGGGGCGAAGGGCCGGGCGCCGGGGCGATCAGGGACCTGAGGCTCCGTCTGCATGTAGCGCGCCAGGTCCTCGGCGTCGTCGAGGCCCTTCTGAAGCATGCGGATGTTCTCGCCCAGGTTCCGCAGATAGCCGCTCATCACCATGAAGGCGGTGACGCCGAACACCACGTCCCCGGGAGTGGCGCGCCCCTGCATCCACAGATGGATCAGGAGACCGGTCAGCCCGGCCTGGAGGAAGGCCAGGATCAGGCTCTGCACCAGCCACAGGTCGGTGAACCGGTACCAGGTCCGCATGGCGGCGTCCCGCCAGAGGGCGGTGACACCAGCGATCCGGGCCTCCTCCCGCGCCTCCGCGCCGAAACTGCGGACGGCGGCGTTGCCGGTGACCGAGTCGGCCAGGGCGCCGCCGACCCGGGTGTCCAGGGCCACGGACTTCTGGTTCAGCGGCCGGGCGAAGCGCGCGATCAGGAAGATGTTGGAGGCGATGAAGAGGACGACGGCGAACAGCGCAAAGAGACCGACGGCGGGCCATCGCAGCAGCATCATCACTGTCAGGCCCAGCAGGACGAGAAGAGCCGGACCAATCCACATGAAGATGGCGTCGGAGACCTGGTCATAGGCCCACATGGCCCGGCTCAGCTTGCGGACCGTCGCCCCGGCGAAGGAGTCGGCGTGCCAGTCGGCCGAGTAGGCCTGGACGCGGGCGAACCCCTCATCCGTCATCTCCTTCATGTTGAAGGCCGCCAGCCGGCACCATGGCTTGTCACGGATGTTCCGGACGAAGGCGAGCGCTACGGCCACGCCGACAAAGACCCCCCACCAGCGCCAGGCGTCGGGCGCTGCTTCCGGGCCCCGGGTCAGGGTGTCGACCAGGTGTCCGGCCGCCCAGGGCATGGCCATGTCCAGCCCGATGGCGATGAACCCAAACGCAATGACCCAGGTCAGCCTCCAGGGCCGACGCCGCCAGTAGCCGGCGATGAAGCCCATCACCTGGAGATTGCTCAGGGCGCGCTCGCGGGGCGCCTCGTCTTCGTCTTCGTAGTGCTCGGTCATGTCTGCAGCAGGGTCGGCGCAGGCCCGCGAAGGGGCGCGGCGGGATCAGGGAAAGACCTCACCGACGATTGCCGGCGGGGCGCGGGGGCCTTCGGGTTCAGCCCCTCAGGCGCTCCGGTATGCGGAGGGGTTTGGCGACATTCGCTGTCATTCGGCCCCTCCTTTCCTGCTGCTGGGGAGGACTGGTGATGCCCCCGGGGAACACTGAGGTCAACAGAGGCGCGAGCGGATCCCTTTGGACTGATGCGGGTCGGTCACAGTCTGGTAAGACCAGGCCATGCCCGAGACGCCGACCTCAGACATCCTGCCCGACGCCAGGCCCGACAACTGGGTGGACCGCTTCGCGCCCGTTGGCCTGCAACCCTGGCTGAAGCTCGGCCGCTTCGACCGGCCGACGGGAATCTGGCTGCTCATGCTGCCCGGGTGGCAGGGCGCCGCGCTCGCCGCCTCGATGGCGAGGGAGTGGCCGGATCTCCTGCTGCTGGCCAAGATCTTCGCCGGCGCCGCGCTCATGCGGGCGGCCGGCTGCGCCTACAACGACATCGTCGACCGGGATCTCGACGCCCAGGTCGCGCGCACGGCCGGCCGACCGGTCGCCTCGGGGCGCATATCCGTCCGCCAGGCCTGGGCCTTCGTCATCGCCTGCTGTCTGGCCTCCGCCGCCATCCTCTTCACCCTTCCGCCCCTCGCCATCGGCCTGGGGATCGCTTCCCTCGCCCTTGTGGCGGCCTATCCCTTCATGAAGCGGATCACCTGGTGGCCCCAGGCCTGGCTGGGCCTGACCTTCAACTGGGGCGCCCTCCTGGGCTTCGCGGCGGTCACCGGTGAAGTCACCCTGCCGGCCCTGCTCCTCTACCTCGGCGGCGTCTTCTGGACCCTGGGGTACGACACCATCTACGCCGTGCAGGACATGGAGGACGACGCCCTGGCCGGCATCCGGTCGTCAGCCCGGCGGCTGGGATCGTCGGCGCCGCGGGCCGTCCTGGGCTTCTATGTTCTCGCCTTCGTCCTGGCCCTCGTCTGCGCCTTCGCAGCGCGGCTGGGCCCCCTCTTCCTTCCCCTCGCCGCCGGCTATGGCGTGCACCTGTCCCGCCAGGCGGCCCGCCTCGACATGGACGATCCCGCCGGAGCTCTGAACCTCTTCCGCTCCAACGCCCTCGCCGGCCTGGTCCTTTTCGCCGCTCTGGCGGCGGGTCAGTTCGGGCAGGGACTTTGGGGCGTCGGGGGCTTGTAGAGCGGCCGGCCAGACCCGATAGTCTCAGCAATCCGCCAGGGAGGATGACATGGCCGACGACGCCCTTCCGACGATCCTGCAGCTGACTCCGCTTGACGAGAACTACCGCCGCGATCCCGCGGCTGTCCTGGCCAAGCTGCGCAGCGCCTGCCCCGTCCACCATGACGCCTTCAGCGGCGCCACCTTCGTGTCCCGCTATTCCGACGTCCGGGGCGTGGCCACCGACCTGACGCTCTGGCGCGATCCCCTGCGCGCCGATCCAGAGAGCCGTCGCCTCCAGCGCTTCGATCCGCCGGACCCGAACCTGCCGCGCAGCGAGACCTCCAGCATCCTGACCCTGGACGACCCGGACCATGCGCGTATCCGCGGGCCCCTGTCCCGGGCCCTCTACGCCCGCGTGGCCAAGTTCCGCCCCGAGGTCGAGCGGATCGTCGACGAGGCCCTCGACCGCATCGGCGACCAGGCGGAGGTCGACCTGATGGACCTGTTCTGCGTCCCCATCCCGATCGACGTGATCGCCTCCATCCTGGGCGTGCCGCATGACCGGCTGGAGGACTTCCGGGACTGGTCCGAGGGTCTGATCCAGGGCCTGAACCCCTTCCGCAACCCCGACCAGACCGCCCACATGGAGCGATCGAGCCTGGCCCTCACCGCCTACTTCACCGAGGCCCTCGCCGACCGGCGCGCCCACCCGCGTGACGACCTGATCTCGGACATGGTCCGCCTCCAGGGCGAAGGAACGCCAATCAGCGACACCGAGCTGCGCATCAACCTGACGGCCCTCCTCGTGGGCGGCAACCTGACCACCACCGACCTGATCGGCAACGGCGCGCGGCTGCTCATGCTGAACCCCTCGGAGAAGGCCAAGCTGATGGCCGATCCCGGCCTCGCCGCCGCCCTGGTGGAAGAGGTGCTGCGCTTCGACCCCCCCGTCGACGCCACCTCGAGGGTCGCCTCCC
>JBJTEN010000174.1:0-6899 GCA_046092925.1 Phenylobacterium sp.
GTTGGCTGATCGTCTGGCCGCAGGCGATGGGCAGGGCCTGGTCCTCGAAGGCGCGCTCCTGGAAGAGTTCCGGCGTGAAGAGGTCCCGCGGCGTGGTGGCGATGGCCGACAGGACGGCCGGGTCGGACACCCCCTGCGTCCGCAGGGCCTCCATCAGGCGGACATGTCTCGGATCGGCGGGCGTCTGGGGGCGGCGCGCCATCGTCAGGCCCTCGGGGGGGCGCCGCCCAGGAGGCCACGCATCCTGTGAACGGTTTCATGGTGGGTAAGGTCGATATGCAGCGGCGTCACCGAGATCCGGCCGTCATAGATCGCCCTGAGGTCGGTTCCGTCCGTCGGGGCCGAAATCTCGCGGCGAAAGCCCATCCAGTAATAGGTCTCCCCCCGTGGATCGGTTCGCTGGACCGCCTGGCGCACATGGACGTCCCTGAAAGTCTGGCGGGTCACCTCCACCTCCTGGATCTGCGAGGTGGGGCGGGAAGGAAAGTTGACGTTCATGACCACATCGGACGGCCAGCCTATCTCCACAAGGCGACGGACGATGCCCGGTCCGAAATGTTCCGCGGGCAGGAAGACCGGTTGATCCGCCATATCCTCCCCCGGCGTCGGCCAGCTCATCTGGGACAGGGCGATGGCCGGGACGCCAAGGGCCATGCCCTCAATGGCTCCAGCCACTGTGCCGGACATGGTGACGTCTTCGGCCAGGTTGGCCCCCCGGTTGACGCCAGACAGCACAAGGTCAGGCTTGAGTCCCCCCATGAGCTCCGTAATCGCCAGCATGACGCAGTCGGTCGGCGTCCCGGTGGTTGCAAACCGCCGTTCATCAAGCCGCCGGACCCGAAGTGGTTCGGCAAGGGTCAGGGAGCGGCTGGCGCCGGACTGCTCGTACTCTGGCGCACAGATCCAGATGTCCTCGCTGAGGACCCTTGCGATCCTCTCAAGGGAGACAAGTCCTTCTGCATGAATGCCATCATCGTTGGTCAGGAGGATGCGCACGGGGTCAGGCGGCCCGGTCGATGTGGGTGAGACCGCCCATATAGGGCTGAAGGGCCTGGGGAATCGCGACCCTTCCGCCTTCGTCCTGGTAGTTTTCCAGCAGAGCCACCAGGGTGCGGCCCACGGCGAGCCCGGACCCGTTCAAAGTGTGCACATACCGGGCGCCCTTCTCCCCAGGCGACTTGGCGCGCGCCTCCATTCGACGCGCCTGGAAGTCACCGCAATTGGAGCAGGAACTGATTTCACGATACCTGCCCTCGCTGGGCAACCAGACCTCCAGGTCGTAGGTGCGGCGGGCGCTGAATCCCATGTCCCCACGGCACAGGAGCATGGTCCTGAAAGGGAGTTCCAGCCGCTTCAGGACCGCCTCGGCGCAGGACACCATGCGCTCATGCTCCGCATCGGACTGGTCGGGTTCCGTGATGGAGACCAGTTCCACCTTATAGAACTGATGCTGACGGATCATTCCGCGCGTGTCGCGGCCTGAGGCGCCCGCTTCGGAGCGAAAACAGGGCGTCAGGGCGGTGAGACGCAGGGGCAGGCTTTCCGCAGGGAGAATCTGTTCCCGGACGAGGTTTGTCAGCGGAACCTCAGCGGTTGGAATGAGCCAACGATCGTCCGTGGTCCGGAACAGGTCTTCGGAGAACTTGGGAAGCTGGCCGGTGCCGAAGGCCGCCGCGTCCCGCACCAGAAGCGGTGGAGACACCTCAGTGTAGCCGTTCTCCTGGGTCTGAATGTCCAGCATGAACTGTCCCAGAGCCCGCTCCAGCCTGGCAAGCCGCCCCTTGAGGACGACGAACCGAGCGCCGCTCATGCGGGCGGCCGCCTCGAAGTCCATCAGGCCCAGACACTCTCCCAGATCGGCGTGGTTCCGGGCGGCCTGGATCGCGAACGGCTCTCCCCATCGACGGACTTCGACATTGCCACTCTCGTCGTCGCCATCAGGAACATCCGGAGAAGGGAGATTTGGAAGGCCGGCGAGCAGCTCCCTCAACGCGTGCTCTGCATCGGTTTCCCGCTTCGAACCCTCCGCAGCCTCGGATTTCAGACTCTCGACCTCAGCCAGAAGAAGAGCGGCTTGCGCCTCGTCCTTCGACGCCTTGGCCTGACCGATGCGGCGGGAGAGATCATTTCGGCGCGCCTGAGCCGCCTCCGCCGCGGTGCGCGCAGCGCGGGCGAGTTGGTCGAGCCTCAGCGCTTCCTGCGCCGCCCCGGAACGCCCCTTCGCCGCCCACGCCTTCTCGAAGAGGTCGGGTGATTCACGAAGGGCTCGGATATCATGCATGGAAAGGAAGTCTCGCGGGTGGTTCGCATTGTCTAGTGCGCGTCGCCGGGGGCGCCAACCACCTGCGACCGGGTTCAGACGATCGTCTCTTCGGGTTCCTCATCCCGCCTTCGGAACTCGATGACCCGAACGCACCAGATCGCGACCTCGTAGAGCAGGATGATGGGCAGGGCGAGCATGAGCTGGCTGATGGGATCCGGCGGCGTGACGACTGCGGCGACGACAAAGATCGCAACGATCGCGTAGCGTCGGAACTCCCGGAGCGCCTGGGAACTGATCATTCCTGCAAGGCCAAGCAGGGTGAGGACGACGGGTAGCTGAAAACAGAGACCAAAGGCCATGAGCAGGGTCATGACGAGGGTGAGGTAATCGGAGACCTTCGGAAGCAACTCCACCGTAATCGAGCCTGAACCGAGGATTTGCTGCGAGAGCGAGAACCAGAGGACGAACGGAAAGATGAAGAAGTAGACCAGCGCCGCTCCAATGGAAAAAAGTACCGGAGAGGCGATCAGGAAGGGAAGGAACGCCCTGCGCTCACGCTTGTAGAGCCCCGGCGCGACAAACCCATAGACCTGGCTAGCGAGGATGGGAAAGGCGAGGATGATCGCCCCGAAGCCTGCCAGTTTGAGCTTTGTGAAGAAGAATTCCAGGGGGGCCGTGTAGATCAGTTTCAACTCCTGGCCCTGGAGCGGAGGCATGTCCTTCAGCCCCATCAGGACCAGCAGGAGGTCGAACGGCCCGCCGCCCGAGCTGGACGCACCCGCGGGCTTGAGATGAAGCGCGACGAGGATCCCGTCCCAGAAGCCGGACTGGGAAGCGGTGGCGGCGGCGGCCTTCTGCGCGGCAAGGATCCCGGCGGCGGCCTCGTAGGGTCTGAGCAGGACCCGGTATATGTCGTCGGCAAAGGCGAAACAGACGATAAAGGCCAGAAAGACGGCGATCAGCGATCGGATCAGCCTCTGACGCAGCTCGACCAGATGGTCGAGGAGGGGTGCGCGCGACGCCTCGATCTCGTCGTCCGGATCCTCGACCGCGCTCATTCAGCCTCCTCCGAAGTCGTCCTCGACCGCCTGGACCTTCGCGCAGCCGGGCCTGGCTGAGGCTCGGGATCAGTGAGCGAGGCCTGGGTCTCCTCTGCATCACCCTGCTCTGCAGGCGCGCCACCGAAGGGCGGGTGGAACTGAAGATCGGCGCCCCTGAGGCTGTCGTCGATCTCCCTGAGGACCTGGTTCACCTCAGCCGTCTCACTGGTCAGCAAGGCGCCCTGGGACTGACGCATGGCCTCGACTTCCCGCCTCAGTTCGTCGAGTTCCGACTGCCGCGCCATATCGTCAAAGCTCGCCCGGAACTCCGCCGCCATTGAACGCAGCCGACCAACCCACTCCCCCAGCTTCCTGAGCATGACGGGCAGGTCCTTGGGGCCGACCACGATAAGGGCCACCGCGGCGATCAGGAGATATTCAAGCCCGCCGACTTCGGGAAGCATGACCAGGTCCTAGCAGTAGTATGCCCACGCCCGCGGCCTGGGAATTTCCGACGCCGACCGGATCAGGACCGGGCGTCGTCCTTGGGAGCTTCCACCTTGGTCGCCGCGGTTTCAGCGGGCGCTTCGGGCTCTGCGCCTTGCTTCAGCCCTTCACGGAAAGCACGGATGCCCTTCCCCGCGTCACCGAGCAGGCCGGAAAGCTTGCCCCGCCCTCCGAAGAGGATCAGGACCACCACTGCGACGATGATCCAGTGGATCGCAGACATTCCGCCCATTTTCCGACTCCTCAGTGCGTGCGGGCTCGGCGCCCGGATCGCCCGCGGGTAATATAGACGGCGGGACCGGTGAGCGCCAAGCCTCAGCCGTCGTCGCTCGCCTCCCTGCCGGCGCCGGAGGGCCCGCCAAGGAAGTCCAGGTGGAATTCTGGGGCGGCCTCGCCCTCTTCGATGGGATCCTCTTCGACCTCTCCGGCGCCGGGCGTCGGAACCGCAAAGTCCGCCGGGAGATCGAGGCTAAGGAGGCCCGCCGCGCGCATATCCGCAGCACCGGGAAGGTCCGCCAGACTGGCGAGACCGAAGTGCTCGAGAAAGGCCTCAGTCGTGCCGTAGGTCACCGGCCGCCCCGGAGTCCGCCGCCGTCCACGCATCCGCACCAGCTTCAGCTCAAGCAGGACATCCAGCGTGCCCCGGCTCGCCTGGACCCCTCTCACCGCCTCGATCTCGGCCCGTGTGACGGGCTGGTGATAAGCGATGATGGCCAGGGTCTCCTGGGCGGCGCGGGAGAGCCGGCGGGGCTCCTCGCGCTCAAGGGTCATCAGAAACGCGAGGTCCGGCGCGGTCTGGAAACGCCAGCGATCACCCACACAGGCCAGTTCAACACCCCGTCCGGCGTAACGGGCCTTCAGTTCGGCCACGCCCCTCTCCAAGTCGGAGCCCTCGGGAAGACGCCGGGCCAGGTCATCCAGACTGAGCGGACCCGCAGCGGCGAAAAGCAGGGCTTCGATTCGGCGTTCCGTCTCCGCGGGATCCGGTGCGGAAACAGGCTCCTTACCTTCGCTCACACCTCAGCCCCCCGACGTGCGCGCAGGTAGATGTCTGCGAAGGGCTCCAGCTGCCTGGCTTCCAGAGCGCCTTCCCGGACGAGTTCCAGGCTGGCCGACAGGGTGGAGGCCACAAAGGAGGCGCGGCTGGGGGAGGATGCGGCCGCGGGATGCGGCGCGAGCCCGTTCAGCGACGTCCAGCGGGCAAGCTCAGGCAGAAGGCCGCGAAGACGCTCACGGGCGGCCTCTAGCGGATAGGCCCTGGGGAGCTCCGGACGGTAGCTGCGGGCGTCCGAGCGCCGCCTCTGGCTCACATAGGCCTGCATGAGCGCGTAGAGATCCCCCTCAAGCCGGGTGGAGGGAAGGATCTGGAGGGCGTCCGGGTCGCCCCTGACAAAGACGTCCCGGCCCAGCTGGGGCCGGGCGCGCAACGCCTCCGAGGCCCGACGCATCGCGTCAAGCTTGGCGAGGCGGAAGGCCAGCTGGGCGGCCACCTCCTCCGCCGGCGGCTCCTCCTCGCTGGCCCGTTCCGGCCGCGGCTATAACAGGCGCGACTTCAGGAAGGCGAGCCAGGACGCCATGACCAGATAATCCGCCGCCAGGGCGAAGCTACGGTGGCGAGCCTGTTGGACGAAGGCCAGGTATTGCTCTGCTAGGCGGCTCACCGAGATCCCAAGGAGATCAACCTTCTGGCTCCTCGCCAGGGCGAGGAGGACGTGCAAGGGGCCCTCATAGCCGTCGACATCGACAATAAGGGCGTCTCCGGCGAGGGCGGCGCCCTCCGCCGCCTCGAAGTCCAGTTGAGGCTGGAAATCCCGGGCGTCGCTCATGGGCGCGCGCTCGCCAGCAGGGCGTCGAAGCGATGCTCCGCATCCTGGCGGTCAAGGGGTTCCGGCCGACCCGGAATTCGCGCCAGGGCCGCCTCGGCCCTGCGCGCGGCCAGCCCGGAGAGCGCCTGCACACCGGCGGCGACGCTCTTCATCTCCGCCATGTCGCCATTGCAGTGAAGAACCACGTCGCATCCCGCTGAAAGGCTCTGGCGGGCGCGCCGAGTCATGCCTCCGTCGAGGGCCTGCATGGAGAGATCATCGCTCATGATCACGCCGGAGAAGCCGAACTCATTTCTCAGGACCGCCTTGATCACAGCCCTCGAGGTGGTGGCGGGCCGACGCGGGTCGAGGGCCGGATACTTGACGTGGGCGGTCATGGCCAGCGGCATGTCGGACAGAGCCTGGAAGGGGATGAAGTCTGTCTGGCGCAGGGTCTCCAGCGAAGTCTCGACCACCGGCAGGTCGAAGTGACTGTCCGAGGTGGCGCGCCCGTGCCCGGGGATATGCTTGATTACGGGCAGCACGCCCCCGGCCAGGAGCCCTTCGGCCATGGCCCGCGCCAGGAAGGCGACCTCGTCAGGCGCCTCTGCGTAGGCGCGATCCCCGATGATGTCATGGGCGCCCGGCTGCGGCACATCCAGCACAGGCGCGCAGTCGACGTTCACGCCGAGGGCATGGAGGTCGTCTGCGATCAGGCGGGCGCCAAGGCGGACCGCCTCGCGGCGCACATGCGGGCCGCCGGGCAGCCGGGCGAGAATCCGGGCCGGCGGATAGCGACGCCAGTGCGGCGGACCGAAACGCTGGACCCTGCCGCCCTCCTGATCGATCAGGATCGGAGCGTCCAGTCTCCCGACAATGTCGCGAAGCGTCCCCACCAGACCCCGGACCTGGTCGGGCGCTTCGATGTTGCGCGCAAAGAGGATGAAGCCCCAAGGCTGAACATCACGGAAGAAGGCGGCTTCCTCGGCGCTCAGCCGTGGCCCTGCAAGGCCGTAGATGGCGGCGGAGGTTGTCATCTCACGAAGCAGGACTTGCCGCCGGCCTTGAGACGATCACAGAAGGCCTGCGCCGCGGCGCGATCCGGAAAACCGGTCACGGTGGTCCTGAAGAGTGTGGCGCCGTCCCGTTCAACACGCTCGATGCGCTTGCCGCGCCCCGAGCCTCCGGCGCTCGCGACGGCAGCGGCCCATTCCCGGTCGGCGATCGCCTCGGACGAGAAAGCGCCGATCTGTACGCCTGCGCCTGCGCCGGTCGCTGCAGGAC
>JBJTEN010000175.1:0-9680 GCA_046092925.1 Phenylobacterium sp.
GGCCCGAAGTCTCCGGCCTCCGCCCGACGCCGGGCCTCGGCGTTGGTCGAGTCCAGGACAGCGAAGGTGGCGATGCGCGGGACGGTCACCTAGCCGAGGCCAAGGGCGGCGGCCGCCGCCTTCGCGGAAAGGTCGATAAAGGGCATGAGCCCCAGCACGACGGGGAAGGTAAAGGCTGCGGCGCCCACCGCAATGACGCCCGCTTCAACCGGCGGCCGGTCTGTCTCGCCCGGAGCGGGATCGAACCACATCACCTTCACCAGCCTCAGATAGTAGAAGGCGGCGACCACGCTGCCGACAAGGGCGGCGACGGCCGACCAGAGAAGGACCGGATCGCCGGCGTTCACCGCCGCCATGAAGACATAGTACTTCCCCCAGAAGCCTGCGAAGGGCGGAAGTCCGAGCCCGGAAAGCGCGAAGACCGTCATGGCCAGGCTGAGCCAGGGCCGCTGCTGGAACAATCCGGCCATGTCAGCCAAGGTCTCGAGCGGTCGACCGTCCCGGGACAGGGCGGCAAGGCAGGCGAAGAAGCCGATGACGGCCACGCTGTAGAGGGCCATGAAGACCAGCATGGCCTGCACGCCCTGGGCTGTCCCGGCGGCGAGGCCAAGAACGGCGTAGCCGACATTGGCGATGGAGGAGTAGGCCCAGAGCCGCTTGAGGTTGGTCTGGGCAAGGCCTGCAAGGGCGCCGACCGCCACCGAGGCGAGGGCGATCAGGATGAGGACCTGACGCCACTGGTCGGCGGCGAGCGGGAAGGCTTCCGCCAGAACCCTCGCGAAGATCAGCATGGCCGCCAGCTTCGGCGCACCGGCGAAGAACGCCACCACGGGGGTCGGGGCGCCCTCGTAGACGTCAGGCGTCCACATGTGGAAGGGCGCCGCGGAAACCTTGAAGGCCAGGCCGCAGATCATGAAGATCAGGCCGAAAAGGACGCCCGTTCCGGCCTCGCCGTTCACCGCTGCGGCGATCTCGTCGAAACGGATCGCGCCGGAAAAGCCATAGACCAGGGAGGCGCCGTAGAGCAGGAGCCCGGAGGACAAGGCGCCCAGCACGAAGTACTTGAGGCCCGCCTCGGAAGCCTTGGAGTCGTCCCGCTGCAGGGCGGCCATCACGTAAAGCGCCAGGGACTGAAGCTCCACGCCGATATAGAGGCTGAGAAGATCTCCCGCCCCGGCCATCATCGCCATGCCGAGGGTGGCCAGAAGGATGAGAACAGGGAACTCGAAGTTCCGGATGCCGCGCCGCGCGAACCACCCCTGCCCAAGAGGGATGGCGACCAGGCCGCCGAGGCAGATCACCACCTGGGCGAAGACAGAGGCGGCGTCCGCGGTCAGGGAGCCCGAGAACGCCTCCCCGCGGGGCCCGATGATCGCGACCGCAGCCGAGGCCGCCAGGGCGGCCATCGCGCCCAGCGCGACCCAGCGATCCGGCCGCGCCATGAAGGCGCCGGCGACCAGGAGGAAGAGCGCCGCACCGGCGAGGATCAGCAGGGGTGCGGCGATAGCGAGGTCAGTGGCGAACATGGCGGTTTCCTTCGGCCTCCGTCAGTCGCCGACCGCAGTGCGGAAGGCGTCCAGAAGACCGTCGACCGAACTGGCGGTGACGTTGAAGACGAGGCCCGGCTGGAAGCCCAGCCAGAGGGTGGCGACCACCAGCGGGACAAAGATCACGATCTCGCGCAGGTTGACGTCGGTGATGTCGGCGAGGGCCGGGTTTGTCATCTGGCCGAACACGACGCGCCGATAGAGCGTGAGGGCGTAGACCGCCGAAAGGATGACGCCGGTGGTCGCCGCGACCGCTGTCCAGGTGGAGCTGAAGTACACGCCGGTGAGGGTCATGATCTCACCCACAAAACCGGACGTCCCCGGCAGGCCGACATTCCCCATGGTGAAGAGCAGGAAGATCACGGCGTAGACCGGCATGCGGTTCACAAGGCCGCCATAGAAGGCGATCTCACGGGTGTGCATGCGGTCATAGACCACCCCGACGCAGAGGAAGAGCGCCCCCGAGATCACCCCGTGGCTCAGCATCTGGAAGATGGCGCCCTGCACGCCCACGACGTCGAAGGAGAAGATGCCCATGGTCACGAAGCCCATGTGGGCGACGGAGGAGTAGGCGATCAGCTTCTTGATGTCGGTCTGTCGGAAGGCCACCAGGGAGGTATAGACGATGGCGATGGCCGACAGGGCGAAGACCAGGGGCGCGAAAAACTCCGAAGCGTCAGGGAACATGGGCAGGCTGAAGCGCAGGAAGCCATAGCCCCCCATCTTCAGAAGGATGCCCGCAAGGATGACCGAGCCTGCGGTGGGCGCCTCGACGTGGGCGTCGGGAAGCCAGGTGTGCACCGGCCACATGGGCATCTTCACCGCGAAGGAGGCGAAGAAGGCGAGCCAGAGCCAGGTCTGCATCCAGGGCTCGAAGCGGAAGGCCATCAGGTCCGGACTGGAGCTGGTCCCTGCAACCCCGATCATGGCGAGGACGGCGGCCAACATGAGTACCGACCCGAGGAGGGTGTAGAGGAAGAACTTGAAGGCCGCATAGACCCGACGCTTGCCGCCCCAGATGCCGATGATCAGGAACATCGGGGCCAGGCCGAACTCGAAGAAGACATAGAAGAGAACGAGGTCGAGGGCGCAGAAGACCCCGATGACCAGGGCCTCGAGCAGCAGGAAGGCGACCATGTAGGAGGTCACGCGCTGCTCCACAGACTTCCACGACGCCGCCACGCAAAGTGGGACCAGGAAGGCCGTCAGCAGGACGAAGAGGACCGAGATCCCGTCGACGCCCATCCGGTAGTGAATGCCGGCGAACCAGGGAATGTCCTCGACAAACTGGAAACCGGGGTTGGCGGAGTCGAACCTCAGGGTGAGGAGGATCGACAGCCCCAGGGTCACCAGGCTGGTGATCAGGGCGATCCAGCGGGTGAGGTCATCGCCCCTTGCCGAAGCAGGACGCCCGGCGCGCAGGGCCAGGATCAGGGCCGCGCCCAGGACTGGCGCAAAGGTGATGAGGGAAAGAATGCCGGTCATGGTCTCGCCCTCCTCAAGCCCGCCAGGCCCAGAGGGCGAAGGTCAGGAGACCCGCCACCCCGAGCAGCATGACGAAGGCGTAGTGATAGACATAGCCGGTCTGAAGCCGGCCGGTCCGCCGGCCCAGGGCGTAGGAGGCGGCGGATACGCCGTCGGGGCCCAGTCCGTCGATGATCTTCTGGTCGCCCACCTTCCAGAACAGGTCCCCGAGCACCCGCGCAGCGCGCACGAAGGTGGCCTCGTAGAGTTCGTCGAAGAACCACTTGTTGTAGAGGAAGGTCCAGCCAAGCCCCTTCCTCTCGGCAATCCGCGCGCCCATTCCCTCGCGGGCGATATAGACCCACCAGGCGACGGCGAAGCCTATGGCGGACACCACAAGGGGCGACCAAAGGACCCAGGCGGGGGCATGGTGAGCCTGCTCCAGCACCGTATTGGCCGGCGAATTGAAGATGGCGCCGCCCCAGAAGGCTTCCTGGTAGTCGCCGACGAACTGCTTCTTGAAAGCGTACCCCGCAGCGATGGCGCCAACCGCGAGGAGAAGGATTGGCGCAAGCATGGAGGCCGGGCTCTCATGCGGCGTATGGGCGCCGTGGCCATGCCCGTGGTCATCATGCACGTGTTCGTCGTGCCCATGTGCGGCTGCGGCGTGGCCGTCGTGTGCGTGGTCATCGTGACCCTGCGCGCCCGATTCGGCCCACTTGGGAGTTCCGTGGAAGGTCATGAAGGCCAGACGCCATGAGTAGAAGGCCGTCAGGCCGGCGGCCAGCAGGCTGACCACGAAGGCGAAGGACGCGACCCCGCCCTGCGACATAGCGGCGGCCCAGGCCGACTCGATGATCATGTCCTTCGAGTAGAAGCCCGCGAAACCGAGCCCGAGGCTCGGAATGCCAAAGCCGGTAATGGCCAGGGTGCCGATCGTCATGACGGCGTAGGTCACCGGGAGATAGCGCCAGAGGCCGCCCATGCGGCGCATGTCCTGCTCGTGGTGCATGCCGTGGATCACCGAGCCGGCGCCCAGGAACAGAAGCGCCTTGAAGAAGGCGTGAGTGAAGAGGTGGAACATGGCGGCCTGATAGGCGCCAACCCCGGCGGCGAAGAACATGTAGCCGAGCTGGGAACACGTCGAATAGGCGATGACCCGCTTGATGTCGTTCTGGGCCAGGCCGACGGTCGCGGCGAACAGAGCCGTGACGGCGCCGATCACCGTTACGATGTTCCGGGCCACCGGGGCGGACTCGAACATCGGCGACAGAAGGCAGACCATGTAGACGCCGGCGGTGACCATGGTTGCGGCGTGGATGAGGGCCGAAACGGGGGTCGGGCCCTCCAGGGCGTCAGGCAGCCAGGTGTGGAGGAAAAACTGGGCCGACTTGCCCATCGCACCGATGAAGAGCAGCACCGCGGCGAGGTCCACCGCGGACCATTCGTAGCCGACGAAACGCCAGGTGGTGCCGGCGATCTCGTCGATGTTCGCGAAGACCTCCGAAAACTGGATGGAGCCGAACATCCAGAAGACGGTCATGATCCCGAGGGCGAAGCCGAAATCGCCCACCCGGTTGACGACAAAGGCCTTGATCGCCGCGGAGTTGGCGCTGTCCTTCTGGTGCCAGAAGCCGATCAGCAGGTAGGAGGCCAGGCCAACGCCCTCCCAGCCGAAGAACAGCTGCATGAAGTCGGCGGCGGTCACCAGGGCCAGCATGGCGAAGGTGAAGAGCGACAGGTAGGCGAAGAAGCGCGGCCGGGACGGATCCTCGGCCCTGTAGCCCCAGCTGTAGATGTGGACCAGGGCGGAGACCGTCGTGACCACCACCAGCATGACGGCGGACAGGGCGTCGAAGCGGATGGACCAGTTGGAGATGAACTCGCCCACATGGATGAAGGGGGCGAGGGTCAGGGTGAAGGGCTCAAGATCGCCCCAGGTCCACTGGGCGAAGACCACCCAGGACAGCACGGCGGACAGCACCAGAAGGCCGGTGGTCACCGCCTGCGACGCCAGGGCTCCCAGCCGGGCGCCGAACAGTCCGGCGATCAGGGCTCCGGCCAATGGACCGAAGACAATGAGGATGAGGAGGGCTTCAGCAGTCATAGGGAGACGTCAGCCCTTCATCACAGAGGCGTCGTCCACGGCGATGTCGCCGCGGTTTCGGAAGAAGGTCACCAGAATGGCCAGGCCGACGGCGGCCTCCGCAGCGGCGACCGTCAGGATGAACATCGCAAAGATCTGGCCGATCACGTCGTGGAGGTAGGCCGAGAAGGCCACGAAATTGATGTTCACCGCCAGCAGGATGAGCTCGATCGACATCAGGATGACGATGATGTTCTTGCGGTTCACGAAAATCCCTAACACGCCGATCGTGAACAGGATCGCGGCGACCGCCAGATAGTGGGCGAGACCGATGATCATTCCTGGATGCCTTCCCCCGGCTTGACCGAAACCACCCGCATGCCGCTCTCGGGCGTGCGGGCGACCTGGTCGGAAATCACCTGGCGCTTGACCCCGGGCTTATGCCGGAGGGTCAGGACGATGGCGCCGATCATCGCCACCAGCAGGACGAGGCCCGCCGCCTGGAAGAAATAGACGTAGTCGGTGTACAGGACGCGGCCGATGGCCTCGGCGTTCGGGACGTCGGCAGAGGGCGGCTTGGGCCCGGTCGAGCCCGCGGCCGCGCCGCGGTTGGCCACCACGGCCGAGATCGCCACCATCTCGAAGGCGAGGATGCCCGCCACAAGGGCGCCCAGCGGCATGGACCGCGCAAAGCCCTGGCGCAGGGCCGCAAAGTCCACATCCAGCATCATGACGACGAACAGGAAGAGGACGGCGACGGCGCCGACATAGACGACCACCAGAAGCATGGCCAGGAACTCCGCCCCCAGGAGGACGAAGAGGCCCGCCGCCGAGAAGAAGGCGAGGATGAGGAAGAGGACCGAATGCACGGGGTTTCGGGCGGAGACCACGCCGAACCCCGCCGCGATCGTCACCGCCGCCAGCAGATAGAATGCGATTGCCTGCAAGGCCACCGGGTTCAGCCCCTCTTCTAGGACCGCCGCGCCCCGGAGGGACCGGCGGGGTTTCAGTGCGTTCGGAATCGCCGCCCGGGTCTACCGGTAGGGCGCGTCCAGTTCCAGATTCTTGGCAAGGACCCGCTCCCAACGGTCACCGTTCGCGAGCAGACGTTCCTTGTCGTAGTAAAGTTCCTCGCGGGTCTCGACCGCGAATTCGATGTTCGGCCCCTCGACAATGGCGTCCACCGGGCAGGCCTCCTGGCACAGGCCGCAATAGATGCACTTGACCATGTCAATGTCGTAGCGGGTCGTCCGGCGGCTGCCGTCCTCGCGCGGTTCAGCCTCGATGGTGATGGCCTGGGCCGGGCAGATGGCCTCGCAGAGCTTGCAGGCGATGCAGCGCTCCTCGCCGCTGGGATAACGCCGCAGGGCGTGCTCGCCGCGGAAGCGCGGGGACTGGGGACCGCGCTCGTAGGGATAGATCACGGTGGCCTTGGGCCGGACCATGTAGACCATGGCCATGCCAAAGGCGCCGATGAAGTCGGAGAGGGCCGCGCCCCGGACCACCTGGGAAATGCGCTTCAGCATGCCGTCCTACCTTCCCTTGCACTCGTAACCGGACAGACGCCGTTCGTTGCCGCCCGGTTTCAGGGCCAGTTCCTTGCCCTGGGCCCTGCACTGCTCGCGCAGCTGACGCAGGGAGTCATAGGTCGCCACGTCGCCGTCGGGCGTGCTGGTGGAAGCGCAACCCGCCATGAACAGGCCCGCAAGACCCAGTAGAGGAAGCACTGCCCGCCTCATGCGCCCGGATGCCCCAGGACCCGCCAGCCGGCGACGAGGGCCACGGCGACCAGGGAGATGGGCAGGAACACCTTCCAGCCCAGACGCATCAGCTGGTCATACCGATATCGCGGCACGATCGCCTTCACCATGGCGAAGAGGAAGAAGAAGAAGATGATCTTCAGGAACAGCCACATGAAGCCGTAGAAGCTCTGGGCCGTAGGAGACCACTGCGACACGAAGGGCAGGTCCACCGGGGCCTGCCACCCGCCGAAGAACAGGATGGAGATCATGGCGCACATCAGGACGATGTTGGCCAGTTCGCCGATCATGAAGAGCAGGAAGGGCGAGGAGGAGTACTCCACCTGATAGCCGGCCACGAGCTCGGACTCCGCCTCGGGGAGGTCGAAGGGCGGGCGGTTGGTCTCGGCCAGGGCCGAGATGAAGAAGATCACCGACATGGGGATCATGACGAGGGCGATGGGCAGGTTCTGCAGGCCGCCGCCGAAGACGTTCCAGTTCCAGAAGCCGCCGGCCTGCTTCTGGACGATCTCCGTGAGGTTCATGGTCCCCGCCAGGAGGATGACCGTGATGATCACGAAGCCGATCGAGACCTCGTAGGAGACCATCTGCGCGGCGGAGCGGAGGCTGCCCAGGAAGGGATACTTCGAGTTCGACGCCCAGCCGCCCATGATGATGCCATAGACGCCCAGGGACGAGATGGCGAAGAGGTAGAGCACCCCGACATTGATGTCCGACACCACCCAGCCGGGGGCCAGGGGGATGACCGCCCAGCCCACCAGGGCCAGGGCGAAGGTCAGGACCGGGGCGAGAAGGAAGACGAACTTGTCGGCCCCGTCGGGGACGACGATCTCCTTGAGAATGAACTTGATCAGGTCGGCGAAGGACTGGAGCAGGCCGAAGGGCCCCACGACGTTGGGGCCTTTCCGCATCTGGACGCCGGCCCAGATCTTGCGGTCTCCATACATGAAGAAGGCGAGCGACATCAGCAGCCAGCCCAGCACGGCCAGGATTTGCAGGACAGTGATCAGGGTCCAGCCGCCCGGCGTGGCCCAGAAGGATTGCGCCGCGTCCATGCCCTACTCCGCCGCCAGTTTCGCCGGGCCGGCCGCCAGGGCGGCGCACTCGGCCATGGTCACGCTGGCGCGCGCGACCGGATTGGTGAGATGGAAGGCCTTCACCGCGCTGGCGAGCGGCGCGTCGCCGACCTCCCCGGCTGCGCCGATGGCCGACAGGTCCGCCCGGCCCTTGGGCGCCCAGTCGATCTGGCCGAAGGTGGGATGTTCGGCGAAGAGCCGGGTCCGGAGCTGGTCGAGGGTGTCATACGGCAGGGTCTTGCCGAGACGCTCGGACAGGGCGCGAAGGATGGTCCAGTCCTCCCGGGCCTCGCCCTTGGGGAAGACGGCTCTCTGACCCATCTGCACCCGGCCCTCGAGGTTGACGTAGAGGCCGTCCTTCTCGGTATAGGCCGCGCCGGGCAGGATCAGGTCCGCCGCATGGGCGCCGGCGTCGCCGTGCGATCCGAGATAGATGCGGAAGGCGTCCGAAGCCGACAGGTCGATCTCGTCGGCGCCCAGCAGGAAGAGGACGTCCAGGGCGCCCTTGGCCGTCATGGCCCGGGCGTCGAGGCCGCCCTCTCCGGGGATGAAGCCCATGTCCAGCCCGCCGACCCGGGAGGCGGCGGTATGGAGCACGTTCCAGCTCATGCCGAAGGCTCTGGCGACCTGGGCCGCAGCGTGGGCGACAGCGGCGCCGTGCGGGCCGGACAGGGCGCCCGCGCCGATGATCAGGGCCGGAGCCTTGGCCCCCTTCAGCACCTTGGCGAAGCCGGTCCGGGCCTTGCCCAGGGCGGTCAGGGCCGCGGCAGTCTCACCGAGATGTTCGAAGTCATAGGTCAGGTCGGCGGCCTCGCCGATGAGGCCGACCTCCAGCGCCCCTGCCAGCCAGCGGCGGCGAAGGCGGGCGTTGAGGACAGGCGCCTCGAAGCGGGGATTGGTTCCCACCAGGAGGATCGCATCGGCCTCTTCAAGCCCGGCGATGGTGGTGTTGAACAGCCAGGATTCCCGCGGCCCTGTCCCGAGGGCCATGCCGTCCTGGCGGCAGTCGGTGTTGGCGGAGCCCAGGGCCCGGAAGAGGTCGAGGGTCGCCTTCATGGACTCGGCGTCCTGCAGGTCGCCGGCGATGGCGCCGACCCGGCCGGGCGCGGCGGCCGAGAGCCGAGCGGCGGCCAGGGACAGGGCCTCAGCCCAGGTCGCGGGGCGCAGGCGTCCGTTCTCGCGGATGTAAGGGGTGTCGAGGCGCTGGCGCGACAGGCCGTCGACGGCGAAGCGGGTCTTGTCGGAGATCCACTCCTCGTTGACGTCCTCGTTGATGCGGGGAAGCACCCGCAGGACGGCCGGGCCGCGGCTGTCCACCCGGATGGCCGCGCCCATGGCGTCCATCACGTCGACCGTCTCGGTCTTCTTCAGCTCCCAGGGCCGGGCGTTGAAGGCGTAGGGCTTGGAGGTCAGGGCGCCGACCGGGCAGAGGTCGATGACGTTGCCGGACAGCTCCGACGTGACGGCGCTACCCAGATAGGTCGTGATTTCAACATCTTCGCCGCGCGAGATGAGGCCAATCTCCGGAACCCCGGCGACCTCGGTGATGAAGCGCACGCAGCGGGTGCACTGGATGCACCGGGTCATGACCGTATTGATCAGGGGGCCCATGGCCTTTTCCTCGACGGCCCGCTTGTTCAGCGCAAAGCGGCTGTCGTCGCGGCCATAGCCCATGGCCTGGTCCTGGAGGTCGCACTCCCCGCCCTGGTCGCAGATCGGGCAGTCCAGGGGGTGGTTGATGAGGAGG
>JBJTEN010000176.1:0-22285 GCA_046092925.1 Phenylobacterium sp.
ACATCGACAACTGAGGGTTGTGGCGGCGCGATCCGGTTCCGGTTCCGGTTCCGGTTCCGGTTCCGGTTCGAGGAAATCCGCTCCTCGAGACAGCACGCAATCTTATCGCGTCGACATCGCGTCCGGAGCCATCTCGGCGGCCTTCCGGATCGCGCCGCCACAACCCTCAGTTGTCGCTGTTTATCGTCAAGCCGCCTGGTGCGACTGGACGGCAAGTGCGCTCAGCGCCTTGAGGATCATCTCGGCGGCGTCCAGACGCTGGGGCGGAGTCTCCCACTCCCCCTTGATCACGACCTTGTTGTCCGGCCTGAGCCGCCAGGTCACTGCGTTCTTCTGGACATGCTGCACCAGTCCCATCGGGTTGGCGAAGGCGTCACTCCGGAAGCTCACCACCGCGCCCTTGGGGCCGACGTCGATCTTGGCCACGTTGGCCTGTCGACACATGCCCTTGATCCCCACAACCTTGAGCAGTTGGGCGGCCTCCGGCGGAAGCGGGCCGAAACGGTCGATGAGCTCGGCGGCCAGGGCCTCGCGATCCGAGGCCTGCTCGGCGTCGGACAGCCGGCGATAGAGGGCGAGCCGCACGTTCAGGTCAGGAACGTAGGCTTCCGGGATCAGGACCGCCGCCCCGGTGTTGATCTGAGGGCTCCAACCCCGGTCGGGGGCGGGGGCTGAGCCTCCGCTGGCCTTCAGTTCCGCGACGGCGTCCTCCAGCATCTGCTGGTAGAGCTCCACACCCACCTCGCGGATATGGCCTGACTGTTCCTCGCCCAGGAGGTTGCCGCCGCCTCTCTGGTCCAGATCATGGCTGGCGAGCTGGAAGCCCGCTCCTAGGCTGTCCAGCGACTGCAGGACCTTGAGCCGACGCTCGGCCGAGACCGTGATCTGCTTCTCCGAGGGCGTCGTGAGATAGGCGTAGGCCCGCGCCTTCGCCCGGCCCACTCGGCCCCGGAGCTGGTAGAGCTGCGCCAGTCCGAACATGTCGGCGCGATGCACGATGAGGGTGTTCGCCGTCGGGATGTCCAGCCCGCTTTCGACGATGGTCGTCGACAGGAGGACATCATACTGGCCGTCATAGAAGGCGCTCATGACGGACTCGATCTGGGTCGGCGCCATCTGGCCGTGTCCGACCACAAAGCTGATCTCCGGAACCTGCTCTCGCAGGAAGCGTTCGATGTCGGGGAGATCCGAGATCCGAGGCGCCACATAATAGGCCTGACCGCCCCTGAAGCGCTCTCTCAGCAGGGCCTCGCGCACCCCGACAGGGTCGAACGGCGATACGTAGGTCCGGACCGCCAGCCGGTCGACCGGCGGGGTTGCGATGATCGACATCTCCCGTATGCCGGACAGCGCCATCTGCAGTGTCCGCGGGATCGGCGTCGCCGTCAGGGTCAGCATATGGACGTCAGCTCGCAGCTCCTTGAGCTTTTCCTTGTGCTTGACCCCGAAGTGCTGCTCCTCGTCGACGATGACCAGGCCGAGGTGCGAGAACTCGACCTGCTTCGACAGCACCGCGTGAGTGCCGATCACCACTTCGATCTCGCCCTTCCTGAGCCCCTCGCGGGTCTCTGCGGCCTCTCGGGTGGGAGTCAGGCGAGACAGCCGCGAGACCCGGATGGGCCAGCCCTGGAACCGTTCGCTGAAGGTCTTGTAATGCTGCCGCGCCAGCAGGGTCGTCGGCGCGACCACGGCGAACTGGAGGCCGCTCATGGCTGCGACGGAGGCGGCTCGCTGGGCCACTTCGGTCTTACCGAAGCCGACGTCGCCGCAGATCAGCCGGTCCATCGGATGCCCGGAGGCGAAGTCTCCCAGAACGTCTTCGATCGCCGATAGCTGGTCGTCTGTTTCCTCGAACGGGAAGCGGGCGCAGAATTCCTCAAAGACGCCCTGGGGCGGGGTGACGGCGTCGGTCGTCCGCATGGACCGCTCCGCCGCGATGCGGATCAGGCCTTCGGCCATATCGCGCAGCCGCGCCTTGGCGCGCGCCTTCCGCGACTGCCAGGCCGCGCCGCCGAGGCGATCGAGCTGCACGCCCTCCCCCTCGGACCCGTACCGGGTCAGAAGGTCAATGTTCTCGACGGGCAGGTAGAGCTTCGATTCCCCGCCGTACTGCAGTTCGAGGCAGTCATGCGGGGCGCCCTGGACCTCCAGGGTCCGCAGGCCCTCGTAGCGCCCGATGCCATGATCGATGTGGACGACGAGGTCTCCGGGGGACAGGGCGGACGCCTCGGCGAGGAAATTGGAGGCGCGACGACGGCGTCCGGGGCGCGCAAGGCGGTCGCCAAGGATGTCCGTCTCGGCGATGACCGCCAGATCGGGGGTCTCGAAACCCGCATCCAGGGGAAGGAGCACCCTCTGGGGAACCTTCGGGTCCGCCGCGCGCGCCGCATCCCAATAGGGCGCGAGAGGGGGAGCCGCCAGGCCATGGTCGGCGAGCATGAGTCCCAGGCGTTCGGAGGAGCCCTCGGTCCAGGACGCGAAGAGCACCCGCTTGCCCGCCGTCGACAGCGCCCGGGCGTGACCCACCGCTGCTTCGAAAAGGTTCACGGAGTCCTGGCGGCGCTCGGCGCCGAAGGAACGTCCGGTCCGGGCGCCCATATCGATCGAAACGGCGCCGGGCGCGCCGGAGAGGCTGGAAAAGCGGCGGACCGGACGTCCGGACAGCTGGGCCCCGAATGAGTCCGGAGAGAGGTAGAGCCCTTCAGGCGGCAATGGTCGGTACTGGCTCCGGCGATCAGCCTGATCCCGGGCGTCAAAGGCGTCGGTGACCTGCAGCCAGCGGTCGGCGAGGGCGTTCTCGGCCAGCGCGTCCAGGACGACCATCATTCCCGGCGGCAGGTAGTCGAACAGGGTCTCCAGCCCCCCGGTCTCGTCCGCACCGCGATAGTAGAGGGGGAGCCAGTGCTCCATGCCGGCCCGGCGTCCTCCGGCGCTCACGGTCTCATAGAGCGGATCGCCGCCCGGAGCGCCGAAGGCCTCAACATAGCCCCGCCGGAAGCGCGACACCGCGCCGTCGTCCAGAAGCACCTCGCTGGCCGGCGGCATCGACACCTCGGTGAGCGGGCGGGTCGACCTCTGGCTCCCGGGGTCGAAGGCGCGGATGGATTCGAGGGTGTCCCCGAACAGGTCGAGCCGGACGGGCTCCTCCGCTGCGGTCGGGAAGACATCGATAACGCCCCCGCGAATGGCGTATTCGCCCTTCTCCGAGACCGTGGAGGCGCGGTGGTACCCGTTGACGGAGAAATAGCGCTCGAGGTCGGCGACATCGACCGACTGGCCGACCCGGGTTGCGTAGCCCGCTGCGGCGACCGCGGCGCGGGGCGGGACTCTCTGGCTTGCGGAAGCGCTCGTCGTGGCCAGAAGGAAGGGGCGTGTCCAGTCGTCCTGTCCGGAAAGCCGCGCCAGGGCGGCCATGCGGCGGGCCGAGACGCCGGCGGACGGTCCCGACCGGTCGTAGGGCAGGCAGTCCCAGGAGGGCAGCTCCAGAACCTCGATTCCCTGGCCGAAGAACCGGAAGGACTCGATGAAGGCCGAGAGCCGCGCCCCGTCCCGGGCCACGAACAGGGCCGGCCCCTTGCGGCGCTTGAGAATATCGGCCAGCACAAGGGCGTCGAAACCCTCGGGCGCGCCAGTCACATCGAGCTGGCCAGGGTCTTCCGCAAGGCGCCTCAGGTCGGCCGGGCCCGGAGACGCTGCGCCGTCAGGCGCCACGCACTGCCCCCGGAAGCTTGTAGACCTCGTCGCGGAACCGCCTGATGGCGGCGAGGATCCCGGCGTCCACCGCCTCGGGCGCAGGCTCACGCTCGATGATCCAGGCGTAGAGATCCTGATCCGGATGGGCCAGCAGGTCCTCGAGCGCGTCAAGCCCTTCGGCGCTGAGATGGCGCGCATGGGTGTCCACGAAGGGACCCAGGATAAGGTCCGCCTCGCGGAAGCCCCGCCGCCAGGCGCGGAACGAGAGCCTCTTCAGCCGCGTTTCGTCATGGATCGTCATGTGTGCGGGCGGGTATAGTGCGCCATGGCCGCCTTGGCCAGCGGCGGCCGGAAAAGGACCCATGCGGCCCGAGAGCCTCTTTCCCTTGTTCGCTCCGGTCGGCAGCCTGAAGGGCGTCGGACCCCGGATTGCGCCGGCCCTCGAGCGTATCGCCGGTCCCCTGGTCAGGGATGTCCTCTTTCTGGCCCCGCACGCGATCATTCGCAGGCCCAGGCGCACCCTTTCTGAAGCCCGGCCCGAGGAAACGGTGACGATCCTGGTCACCGTCGAGGAGCATCTGAGACCGCGGTCGCCCCAGCAACCCCTCAGAATCCGGACCCGCGACGGAGATCAGCGGCTGGACCTCGTCTGGTTCGGAAACGCCTCACGCGGACTTGAGGCGCGGCTTCCCGTCGGCGCCCAGAAATGGGTTTCCGGCAAGCTCGAAAGGTTCGGCCTCGACCTTCAGATGGTCCATCCGGACTATGTCGTGGAGGTGGATGGACTGGCTGAGATTCCCCAGATCGAGACCGTCTATCCGGCCGGGGCCGGCCTCACCGCCCGGATGGTCCGGCGCATTGTCCATTCTGCCCTGGACCGGACCCCGGACCTGCCCGAATGGCAGGATCCCGCCTGGAAGACAGGCCGGGGCTTTCCGTCCTGGCGGGAGGCCATCCGCGCGCTCCATACCCCGCAGGATGAGTCCGACCTGTCCCCCGCCTCTCCCGCGCGAGCCCGGCTGGCCTATGATGAATTGCTGGCCCACCAGTTGGCCATGGCCCAACGACGTGCGCACAGACGCGCCAGCGCCGGCTTGCGCCTGATCCCTGCAGGTCTGTCAGACGCGGTTGAGGCCGCCCTTCCCTTCCGCCTGACCCCGGATCAGGTCACGGCCCTGGCGGAGATCCGAGGCGACCTCGCCTCTGGCCAGAGGATGAGCCGCCTGCTCCAGGGCGATGTGGGGTCTGGCAAGACCGTGGTGGCCATGCTGGCTCTTGCCGACGCCGCCGCCGCGGGCGCCCAGGGAGCGCTGATGGCCCCGACGGAGATCCTGGCGCGCCAGCACTTTGAGACCATGTCAGGTCCGCTGGAGGCAAAGGGGGTCGGGGTCGTGCTCCTGACCGGGCGGGACAGAGGGCCCGCGCGGCGCGAGAAGCTCGAACGGCTGGCTTCCGGCGCTGCAGCCGTTGCGGTCGGAACCCATGCCCTCTTCCAGGATGAAGTCAGGTTCCACCGCCTGGCCCTCGCCGTCATCGATGAGCAGCATCGCTTCGGGGTCGGCGAGCGCCAACGACTGCTGGAAAAGGGCGACGGCGTTCACCTGCTGTCCATGTCGGCCACCCCCATCCCGAGGACACTTGAGCTGGCGGCCTATGGCGACCTCGATGTCAGCCGGATCGTCGGAAAGCCGCCAGGCCGGACACCGGTCGCCACCCGGGCTGCGCCCATGACCCGCCTGGCGGAGGTGGAGGACCGCCTCGTGGGGGCTGTGCTGTCCGGCGCCCAGGCCTTCTGGATCTGTCCTCTGGTGAGCGAGTCCGAGCTGGTGGACCTCAAGGCCGCGGAGCAGAGGGCTCGGGAACTGCAAGCCCGTCTGGGCGACCGCGTGGGCCTGGTCCACGGCAAACTCCCGGGTCCGGAGAAGGATGCGGTGATGGCGGACTTCGCCGCAGGCAAGGTCAAGGTCCTTGTTGCGACCACCGTGGTCGAGGTGGGCGTGAACGTGCCCAACGCCACCATTATGGTGATTGAGCAGGCCGAGCGTTTCGGCCTCGCCCAGCTGCACCAGCTGAGGGGCCGGGTTGGCCGGGGACGCGCCGAGAGCGCCTGCGTCCTTCTCTACGATCCGCCGCTCTCTGACACGGCCCAGAAGCGTTTGGACATCCTGCGCCGCTCGGATGATGGTTTCGCCATCGCCGAGACGGACCTCGAACTTCGCGGCGGCGGCGACGCCCTGGGCCTGCGCCAGTCCGGCTTTCCCGACTATGTCTTCGTCGATCCCTTCGCGCACAGGGATCTGATTCTCGCCGCCGGCGACGACGCCCGCCTCGTCCTGGCGCGTGACCCGGGGTTCACGTCGCCTCGCGGCGAGGCGCTCAAGGTGCTCCAGGCCCTGTTCGACTGGCGTCCTGAGACGGGGATGAAGGGCGCGTGAGGGCGTTGAAGGCCTCCAGACGGGTTCGGGCGTCCGCCTCTATGTCCGCATAGAAGAGGTTGAAGCCCGGCGTACGCAGGCGATCCTCCCATGAGCCGGACGGGCGCAGCATGCGCGCTTTCGGGCGCGACACCCTCAGAATCCCGTCCCGGCAGACCGCGCTGACCTGGCGCGACACAAAGGGAGGACGCACGCCCCACTCGAGCCCGGTGGCGTTGGTCGCTCCCCTCGCCAGCCGGGCGGGCGCAGGCGCTTCCGTGACCGCGCGCAGCAGCGGATTGTAGCAGAGCGGATGGCGCGACCCGAGGTTGACCAGCTCCTTGCCCGACCAGACGAGCGACCGGTCCTGGAGGTCCCGGGCCCGGGTCGCATCATCATCATAGGCCCAGACCCAGGCGGCGAGGCAGCCCGTGTCGCGGGGAGAGCCGCAGGGGCGGAGGGGCGGCGCCTCGGCGGAGACGACCGCGTCCATGATCCATGCCGCGACCAGCCTGTCGCGGACCGCCGGGACGGCTGCGGCCTCAGCCAGCAGGCGGGCGACAAGGTCCCCGCCCTGCTCCACACCCACAACGATGATGGGACGTCCACCTGTCCGCGACAGAAAGTTCAGGAAAGCCGCCTCCGCGTCAGCATAGGCAAAGCGGCGGGCCTCCCGTGCGTCCTCCCGCAGGGTGGTCAGGGAGTAGAGGCCGGCCTGCCGGTAGCGGGGGGCGTAGACGCGGCCCGCGGCCGCGAATGGACCTGCATGGTTCGGCGCCATGACCCGCCGGAACACCTCCTGAGACTCCGGGTCGTCGACCGGGCCATTCCAGTGTTCCGCTCCCGCATAGGTGGTCGGCCCCAGGAAGAAGACATCCGCCTCGCCCGGTCGTCCGGGCATCCCCGGCAAGAGGGACCACGCCTCCGGTCGATCATAGTCGGGAGCCGGCGGCGGCGTGTAGATCTGGAACGGCTTACCCGGGTCCATGGCCGCCAGACGGATGTCATCCCGCCGGATGAAGGCAAAGGCGAGCACCAGCAGCAGAAGACCGGTCGCGGCCAATGCGCCCAGGGGAAGCCGTCGCTGTGGCCTCGGTTCGGCTTCCGGCGGGTGCGGGGCGGCCACCGCGCCGGCCTACCGGTAGGGGGCGTCGGTGGCGAGGTAGCGCTGGACATAGTCCGCGATCCCGGCCTCCAGGGGGGTGAATCCGCCTGGGTAACCCGCCTGTACGAGACGTTCCATCCGGGCCTCGGTGAAATACTGGTACCGCGCCCGTATCCCCTCCGGCATGGGAATGTAGGCGATCTCGGCCGATCGCCCGGCCGCCGTGAAGACCGCCCGCGCGAGGTCCTCGAAGGTCCGGGCCCGGCCGGAGCCGAGATTGTACACTCCGCTGACCTGGCGCGACTCGAGCAGCCAGGCGACGACCTCGGCGACATCGCGAACATAGACGAAGTCACGCTGTTGCCCCCCGTCCGGCACCCCCTCCCGGTAGGATTTGAAGAGCTGGACCCCCTGCCCGTCCCGGATCGAGGGCCAGATCTGGGCGGCGACGGACTTCATCAGCCCTTTGTGACCCTCGTTCGGGCCGTAGACATTGAAGAACTTCAGCCCCGCCCACTGGGGCGGCGCGTACTCCCGTCCGGCCTGCCTTGCGGCGAAGACATCGAACAGGGCCTTGGACCAGCCGTAGGCGTTGAGCGGACGAAGGCTCGCAAGGCTCTCGAAGTCATCCCGGTCCTCGAAACCCAGGGAGCCGTCGCCATATGTCGCCGCGGACGAGGCGTAGATGAACCGCCTCTGGCGATCCGCGCACCAGCGGAACAGGTCACGGCTCAGCCCGAAGTTGGTTCGGATGATCCGGTCCGCATCGGGTTCGGTCGTCGAGGAGATGGCCCCCATGTGGACGACCGCCTCGACATCGCGCCAGCGCTTCTCCAACCAGTCAAACATGTCCTCCGGAGACACAAAGTCACCGACCGGATGATTGGCGATGTTGCGCCACTTGCCGAGGTCGGCCTCCCGGAGCCGGTCGCAGACGACGATGTCGAGACTCCGGTCCTGCACCAGGCGGGCGACGATGTTCGAGCCGATGAAGCCCGCGCCACCCGTGACGAAGATGATCCTGCGGCTCACGTCCTTCCCTCCCCGGCCATTCGAAGGATGGCGGCGGTAGTCGAATACCCCTCGACCAGCGGGGCAAGGCGAACCTCTCCGCCCCAGCCCCGGACGAGATCGCCGCCGACGACCTCGGATTCGGCATAGTCCGCACCCTTGACGATGACATCCGGGCGGGCGGCCCGGATCAGCTCGATGGGGGTATCGGCATCGAAGGGCGCGACAAGGTCCACGCTGGCGAGACCCGCGAGGACCAGGGCCCGGCTCTCGAGGTCGTTCACGGGCCGTCCTTCGCCCTTGAGCACCCGGATGGACCTGTCCGAGTTCACGCCAACGATCAGTCGGTCGCACCAGGACCGGGCCTGGGCGAGATAGGCCACGTGTCCCCGGTGCAGAATGTCGAAACAGCCATTGGTGAATCCAACCCGCAGACCCCGTGCGCGCCAGCGGGCGACTTCCTCGACCATCCGGGCCGGCGTCGCGATCTTGGCCTCCGCAGCAGCCATGTGGGCGGCCAGCGAAGCCTCAATCAGCTCCTCGGGAGTGACCGTCGCCGTGCCAACCTTGCCGACCGCGACGCCCGACGCGAGGAGTGCGAGGGAAACGGCTTCCTCCAGGTTCCCGCCGGCCGCAATGCCGAGACCGAGGGCGGCGATGGCGGTGTCGCCCGCCCCGGAGACGTCATAAACCTCCCTGGGAGACCCCGGAAAATGGAGAACCGGTCGCCCGCGTATGGCCAGGGACATTCCCTGGGCCGCCCGCGTCACCAGGATGGCCCGCGCCTCGCAAAGATCCAGGGCGCGCGCCAGCGCCGCCTCGACCTCACCATCGGAGCCGGTAGGCAGGCCGGTCGCGTGGGACAGTTCAGCCGCATTCGGCTTGATCACGTCCACCGGACCGTACCGCCTGAAGGAGCGAGCCTTGGAGTCGACGATGACCGGAGCGCCCGTCTGGCGGCAGGCCCTGATGACGTCGTCCGTGACCACGCCCTTTCCGTAGTCGGACAGGATGATGACACCGGCACCGGGCCCCACGTCACGGATCATCCGGCAGACTCTCGCGTCGGTGTCGCCTGTGATCGGCTGAGTCTCTTCCACATCCACGCGGAGCAGTTGCTGGCCGCCCGAGACAAACCGCGTCTTCAAGGTTGTCGGCCGTGCCGTATCCGTGACAAGGGCGCCCTCGATCCCGCCGTCGTCACCGACCAGCCTGAGTACTTCGCGCCCCTCGATGTCGGACCCGATCACGCCCACCAGGACGACCTGGCCGCCCAGGGCGGAGACATTGCGCGCGACATTGCCCGAGGCCCCCAGCATGACAAGTTCCCGGTTCCTGGCCAGGATGGGTATGGGCGCCTCCGGCGACATCCGGGTGACCGAGCCATAGACGAACCGGTCGACCATCACATCGCCGACACACACAACCCTCCGGCCCGACGCGCGGTCAATGAGGCCCTGCAGAGCCGCCAGCTCCATTCGCCTACCCCCGGTCTCGCTTGGCGAGCGCGTCGAAAGCGAGGAGGTCCTCCATCAGCGCCTCGAACTCCGAAAGAGGGACCATGTTCGGTCCGTCGGAGGGGGCGTTGTCGGGATCCGGATGGGTCTCCATGAAGATCGCCGCCACCCCCACCGCCACCGCGGCCCGGGCGAGGACAGGGACGAACTCCCTCTGGCCTCCGGACCGGTCACCCTGCCCGCCCGGCTGCATCACGGAATGGGTCGCGTCGAACACGACCGGGCAGCCAATCTCCGCTAGGACCGGGAGGGCGCGCATGTCGCTGACCAGGGCGTTGTATCCGAAGCTGACGCCACGCTCCGTAGCCAGGGCGTTCGGATTGCCGGCTCCGCTGATCTTGGCGATGACGTTCTTCATGTCCCAGGGCGCCAGGAACTGGCCCTTCTTGACGTTGACCGCGCGCCCGGTCTCCGCGGCGGCCACCAGGAGGTCCGTCTGACGGCAAAGGAATGCGGGGATCTGGAGAACGTCCACAGCCTCGGCGACGGGGGCGCACTGCTCCCGCTCATGAACATCTGTCAGGACCGGCAGCCCCAAGGTCTCACGGATCTCGGCAAAGATCGGCAGGGCGGACCTCAGGCCTATGCCACGCGCGGCCCGGGCGGAGGTGCGGTTCGCCTTGTCGAAGGAGGTCTTGTAGATGAGACCGATATCTAGCCGCGCGGCGATCTCGGCCAGCATGGATGCGGTCTCAAGGGCATGCTGCCGGCTCTCAAGCTGGCAGGGGCCCGCAATGACCGTCAGACGCTCGCCATTGCCAATGCAGACCCGCCGGCCCGAGGGCGGCTTGAGCTCGACAACAGCGTTCAGACTGGACAATTCGGCTCTCCTGCGAGACGACTGTAACATCAGGCGCGTTAAGTGGCGCGCGGTGATCCGCGGCACAAGACGGAATCACGTCCGCCCGGGATCGCATCAAGCTCGAGAGGCTCAGGAGTCGCATAACGTGTCCATGGCGCAGGAAATCTGTCTCAATACTCTCGCCCTGCGCCCAGGGGCGGTAAAGCGCGCACCGGCCCTGAGCGGGCTTCCGGCCATCTTCCGATCCGCACTGGACATCATGACCCGGGGCTGGGGGGCCGGCGAGGTCACGTTCGTGACACCCGATGGTCGGGCGCTGAGAATCCGGTCCGAAGCCGGCGGACCGGCCGCAGTGATCCAGATCCGGAACTTCCGGTTCATCCGGCGCGCCCTCATGGCCGGCGATATCGGCTTTGCAGAGGCCTACGCCGCAGGCGAGTGGGAGACTCCCGATCTGACGGCGGTGCTGTCCGTCTTCAGCCTCAATTTCCAGAACCTCACTCAGGTGACGGAGGGCAACCCCCTGATCGGGGTGCTGAACTTCATCGGGCATTTCCTGAACGGGAACTCGCGGCGCGGGTCGCAGCGGAACATTCACGCTCACTATGATCTTGGGAACGCCTTCTACGCCCGTTGGCTGGATCCCTCCATGACCTACTCGTCTGGACGCTTCAGCCAGGGGGCCGCCTCCCTTGAGGCGGCTCAGGAGGAGAAGTACCGGGCTCTCGCCCAAAGGATGCAGCTGTCGCCCGGACACCATGTGCTGGAGATCGGCTGTGGATGGGGCGGGTTTGCGGAGTTTGCAGCGAGAGAAGTCGGCGCTCGCGTGACAGGCATCACCATCTCGCGCGAACAGCACGACTTTGCGCGCCGTCGGATGTTTGAAGCCGACCTCGCCGAGAAGGCGGATATCCGCCTGGTCGATTACCGGGACGTCTCCGGAGTCTATGACCGCGTCGCGTCGATCGAGATGTTCGAGGCCGTCGGCGAGAAGTACTGGCCAACCTATTTCCGCACTGTTCATGACCGGCTCAAGCCTGAGGGACGCGCCGCACTGCAGATCATCACCATTCAGGATGAGCTTTTCGAGGGCTATCGCCGTCGGGCAGACTTCATCCAGCGCTACATCTTTCCGGGCGGGATGCTGATTTCGGAGAGCCGTCTCAAGCAGGAGATCGCACGGGTCGGCCTTTCCTGGAGCGAACCGGAGCGTTTTGGCCTCGACTACGCCGCCACTCTTGCTGACTGGAAACGGCGGTTCGGAGCCGCCTGGAACGAGATCCGCAGCCTGGGGTTCGACGAGCGTTTCCGCCGGCTGTGGGACTTCTACCTCAGCTACTGCGAGGCGGGATTCCAGACCGGGCGGACAAACGTGATCCAGCTCGGTCTTTCCAGAGCCTAGACTGCGCCTGCTCATGGCGCGGACCCTGCCGAGGGCCTAGATTGCGATCATGATCATCGCCCGAACCGTTCTTGAAGCCATCGGCCATACGCCGCTCATCCGCCTCAACCGCGCCAGCGAAGCGACGGGCTGCGAGATTCTCGGCAAGGCCGAGTTCATGAACCCGGGGCAGTCCGTCAAGGATCGCGCCGCCCTCTACATCATCCGGGATGCCGAACGGCGGGGCCTGCTGAGACCCGGGGGGCGCATCGTTGAGGGTACGGCTGGAAACACCGGCATTGGCCTCGCAATGGTGGGCCAGGCCCTGGGATACCGCACCACCATCGTTATCCCGCGAACCCAGAGCCAGGAGAAGAAGGACGCCATCCGCCTCCTCGGGGCGGAACTCGTGGAGGTCGACGCCGTGCCCTACTCGAACCCGGACAACTATGTCCGGTATTCGGGTCGCCTGGCGGAGGAGCTGAATGTCCGGGAGCCGAACGGCGCCATCTGGGCCAACCAGTTCGATAACGTGGCCAATCGGCAGGCCCATGTGGAGACGACGGGGCCTGAGATCTGGGAACAGACGGGTGGAAGGATCGATGGCTTCATCTGCGCTGTCGGTTCCGGCGGCACTTTGGCGGGAGTGGCGGAGGCCCTCAGAAGTCGCAGCCCCTCGGTGCGGATCGGTCTGGCCGACCCCATGGGGGCGGCGCTTTACCATTGGTACGCCGATGGCGAACTCCGGTCGGAGGGGACCTCGATCTCGGAAGGGATCGGCCAGGGCCGGATCACCGCCAACCTCGAGGGCCTGGAGGTCGACATGCCCTACCAGGTCCCGGACGAGGAGATGCTGGAGGTGATCTATGACCTGGCGACCCACGAAGGGCTTATCATGGGAGGGTCAACCGGCATCAACGTCGCCGGGGCCATCAGGATGGCGCGTGATCTGGGTCCCGGACACACCATTGTGACCATCCTCTGCGACCAGGGCGCCAGGTACCAGAGCAAGATCTACAACCCCTCCTTCCTGCGGGAGCGGGGCCTTCCGGTTCCGGGTTGGCTGGTGTGAGCAGTCCCGCCCTGATCACCGCAGAGGCCCTTGCAGCAGGATTGGGGGCCCCCGACCTGCGGGTCGTCGACGCCAGCTGGTTCCTCCCCGCTGAAGGGCGATCGGGTCGGGCGGAGCATGACCTTGAGCGTATTCCCGGCGCGGTCTTCTTCGACATTGACTCCCACTCAGATGACTCCAGCGGCCTGCCCCACATGCTGCCGTCCCCGGTGACCTTCGCGCGCGCGGCGGGTCGCCTCGGCCTGCCCAGGACCGCCCGGATCGTGGTCTATGACAGCTTCGGCATCCGCTCGTCGGCCCGGGTCTGGTGGACGCTCAAGGTGATGCAGTATCCCCATGTACAGGTCCTGGACGGAGGCCTTCCCGCATGGAGGGCGGCGGGGCTTGTGCTGGAGACCGGACCCGCCCCGGAGCCCGCGCCGGCCTCGGTCGCGGCGGGTTTCGCAGGCGACCGGGTCTGCAGCTTGCAGGACGTCCGGTCCGCGCTGCAGAGCGGCGCCTCTCAGGTGCTTGACGCCCGCAGCGCAGCCCGTTTCCGCGGCGAGGCGCCGGAACCGCGGCCAGGTCTGCGGGCAGGTCACATGCCGGGCGCGCTGAACCTGCCCTTCGACAGGCTGTTGTCCCCCGACGGACGGATGAAGCCGGCCGCTGACCTCGAAGCGCTCTTTTCCGAGGCAGGCGTAGATCTCGCCCGGCCGGTGATCACGACCTGTGGCTCGGGGGTGACGGCGGCGGTGCTTGCCCTGGGGCTCGAGGTCCTGGGGCGCCCGGCCGTGCTCTACGACGGGTCATGGGCCGAGTGGGGCGCTCCCGGCGGTGGTGACGTCGCCCTGGGGGGCCCATGAAGCCCGCGACGCGCCTCGTCCACGCCCGTGCACCGGATCGAGGGAATGCAAAGGTCGTCAACCCCGCGATCCAGAAGGGCTCCACAGTTCTCCTTCCGGACTCGGCGGCCCTTTATGACGACGACGCCTATGTCACCTACGGTCGGGGGGGCCTCTCCACTCATCAAGCCCTGGTCGCCGCCCTGTGCGATCTCGAGGGCGCAGTGGATGTCCAACTCTATCCCAGCGGGGTGTCTGCAGTCGCGGGCGCTCTGTTGTCGGTGCTTGAGGCTGGTGACGAGCTTCTCATGGTCGATACCGCCTATAAGCCGACGAGACGTTTCTGCGACCGGACCCTCGCGCGATATGGCGTGGAGATCCGGTACTTCGACCCGACCCTGCCGTCCGAGGACATCGCCTCGCTGATCAGGGCCCGGACCCGTGCGATCTTTCTGGAAAGCCCGGGTTCGCTCAGCTTCGAGATGCAGGACGTTCCGGCCCTGGCGGCGCTGGCGCGGGAACGGGGCGTCATCAGCCTCATGGACAACACCTGGGCGGCGGGTCATCTGTTCAAGCCGCTTGCGCATGGCGTCGATGTCTCGATCCAGGCCCTGACCAAGTATGTCGGGGGGCACTCAGACAGCTTCATGGGATCCGCCGCCGCCCGCGACCCCCAGATCGTCGCCCGGCTTCGCGCAGGCGGAGTGGACCTGGGTTGGTCCGTGGCCGCCGAGGACGCCTATACAATGCTCAGGGGGCTGCGGACCCTGGACGTCAGGCACCGCAGGCACGGCGGGAGCGGTCTGGCCGTCGCACGCTGGCTTGCCGGTCGCGACGAAGTTGCGGCAGTCCTCCATCCTGGTCTTTCCGGCGCACCCGGACACGACATCTGGAAACGGGACTTCACGGGCGCCTGCGGCCTCTTTGCCCTAGTTCTCAGGCCAGCCCCACCGGCTGCAACGGCGGCCTTTCTCGACGCCCTGGAACTCTTCGGGCTCGGCTTCTCCTGGGGGGGCTTCGAGAGCCTGGTCATCGACTGCGATCCCCAACTCAAGGTGCGGACCTACTGCAAGACTTACGGCGGTTCCCTCGTACGCCTGCATATTGGACTTGAAGACCCGGAGGACCTGATCCGGGATCTCGAGACCGGTCTGGCCGCGTTCCGGGACGCAGCTGGCTAGGGTTCCGCAAGTCGGCTCATCAACAGGGCCGCCCGACGCGCCTGTCGACGCAGCGCGGGAATGTCCAGGGTCTCGCCTGGGGAATGGGCGCCCTCGCCGCCCGCTCCCAGGCCCACAAGTCCATCCACCAGGTGCGAGACAAAGGCGATGTCGCCGGCGCCCCTGCGTATCGGATCCAGCTCCGGCATCCGGGGATAGCCGAGGGCGGAATTGACCTCGTTCAGCTGCGCCAGGAGACGGCGCGAGCCCTCGGTCGGCGGCATGGCGGGATAGCCTTCGGAAAACTCCAGACTGGCGGTCGCACCCGGCAGGCTTTGGCTGACGATCGTCTCCATCTTCGTCTGGATCCGAGCCGTCTGTTCGTTGGAGAGGGTCCGCAGATCCCCGATCGCGAGGGCCTCTGCGGGGATGATGTTGGCCTTGCCGCTGGCCTTGCCACCCGTCGCGTCCCGGTTCAGCCCCGCGTCCGCGCCTCCCAGGATGAGGCCGACGCTATAGGTGACGTTCGGTTCACGCAGCTGATCCCGAAAGGCGTCCAGGATCCGGGCCAGCTCGTAGATGGCGCCGTACCCCGCCGTCTCCGAGAAAACCCCCGAGGAGTGCCCTGCCTTGGCCCGGACCTTTACGGTCCATGTCGTTGAGGACCGCCTCGCAATGGAACCCATGTCCATTCCGTTCTCCGTGGCCAGACCCTCAAAGTCCAGGGCGACGTCGGAATCCTTCGCAGCCGCAATCAGATCCCGTCGGGCGATCTCGACGGGGCGACCGACCCGCTCTTCGTCCCCGGTCAGAACCACTGTGATGTTCGCCCGCTTCAGGGCGCCTGCCGCCTTCATCGCCCGAAGGGCGCTGACCATCACCACGATCCCGCCCTTCATGTCGGCAACACCCGGGCCGGTGATCCTGTCACCGGAACGGACATAGGCCTTGAAAGGATCGTCGGGCTCGAAGACGGTGTCGAGGTGCCCTATCAGCAGCATGCGGCGCCCCCCGCCCCCACCCCTGTGGGTTGCGATCAGGTGCCCTGCCCTGCCGGTTTCCGTCATGGGTACCCAGCGGACCTCGAAGCCCAGATCCTTGAATTCATGCGCAAGCCGTCGGCCGACCGCCTCGACCCCCGGAAGGTTCATGGTCCCGGAATTGATCGCGACCAACTCTTCGAGGAGGCGAAGCTGGTCCTCCTGCGCCGCGTCGACGGCGGCGACCATCCGCTTCTCTTGTCCCGTGAGACCGGCGGCCCCGGCAGGGTTGCTCAGGCCCAACACCAGGGCGAGCCCAACGCAGACAACCCCTATCCTCAAGCGCGTAAACATGCCGCCCCCCTTCCCCAGGCCCTGAGATTGGCCTGCCGGGGGCGAACTGCGCAAGCACAGGCTTGATTGGCGCGGCGTCATCCCGGCATTGTCCCGGGCAGCAAACACGCGGGAGGACGACATGGGCCCCTTCAAGCTTCTGATCGACGGCCGTCTGGTCGACGGAGACGCCGTAATGCCGGTGATCAACCCGGCGACCGAGGATGTGCTTGTGGAGTGCCCGCGGGCCTCAAAGGCGCAGCTCGACCAGGCGGTGGCCGCCGCCAAGCGGGCCTTCCCGGCCTGGGCCGCCACGCCTATCGAAGAGCGCCGCAAGGCTCTTCTCGCCATGGCCGACGCCATCCAGGGCGACCTTGAGACCCTGGCGCGCACCCTCGTCCAGGAGCAGGGCAAGCCCTTGCAGGACGCCATGGGCGAGGTCTTCGGCGCGGCGGCCTTCTTCCGCTACTTCGCCAGCCTCGACCTGCCCGAAAAGGTTATCGAGGACTCGGACGCCCGCAAGGTGATCTCCCGCCGTCGCCCCCTCGGCGTGGTCGGCGCCATCGTTCCCTGGAACTTCCCCATAATCCTGATGGCCTTCAAGGTTCCCGCCGCCCTGCTGGCGGGCAACACCGTCATTCTGAAGCCCGCGGCGACCACCCCGCTGACCACCCTGCGGATCGGCGAGCTGGTGAAGGACCTCCTGCCGCCGGGCGTGCTGAACATCATCTCCGACGCCAACGACCTGGGCGGGGCGATCACCGCCCACCCGGACATTCGCAAGGTGTCGTTCACCGGGTCTACCGAGACCGGCAAGAAGGTCATGGCCGGAGCCGCCGAGGCGCTGAAGCGCGTGACCCTGGAGCTGGGAGGCAATGACGCCGCCATCGTGCTCGACGGCGTGGATCCCAAGGAGGCGGCTCCCAAGATCTTCGGCGCCGCCTTCCAGAACTCCGGCCAGGTCTGCATCGCCGTCAAGCGCGCCTATGTCCACGAGAGCATCTATGACGCCATGTGCGACGAACTGGCGCGGCTGGCCGATGCGGCTGTCGTCGGGGACGGCCTGCAGCAGGGCGTGACCCTCGGCCCGCTTCAGAACAAGAGCCAGTTCGAGAAGGTGCTGGGCCTGATCGAGGATGCGAGAACCCAGGGCAAGGTGATCGCCGGCGGGGGTCGGGCCGAAGGCAAGGGTTACTTCATCCGCCCTACGATTGTCCGTGACATCGAGGATGGGGCCCGCCTGGTCGACGAGGAACAGTTCGGTCCGGTCCTGCCCGTCATCAAGATCAAGGACGGTGAAGACGCCGTACGCCGGGCCAACGCCTCGGAGTACGGCCTCGGCGGCTCCATCTGGTCCAAGGATCTCGACCGAGCCCTCGACCTCGCCGGCAGAATGGACACCGGCACGGTATGGATCAACAAGCACGCGGAACTGGCCCCCAATATCCCGTTCGGCGGAGCCAAGTTCTCGGGCGTCGGAAACGAGCTGGGGGAAGAGGGCCTCGCCGAGTTCACCCAACAGCACGTCATCAACATGGCGAAGGCCTGATCCGGCGCAAGTCGCGCCGGTCTCCCGGAGGCCGGAAGAAGAGATCCGCCGCCTTGGCGGGACGTCGCCTGCTCCGTGCCCTCGAAACGGGCGGCAAAAGCTTTTCCGCCGGGGTTACCGCCCGGTTCCGGCTCCGCGACTTGCCGCCAACACCTGGCGCGCCCGGCAGGACTCGAACCTGCGACCGTCCGCTTAGAAGGCGGATGCTCTATCCGGTTGAGCTACGGGCGCTCCGGTTCCGCTCGCCAGCCCTAATGGGTCCAGGGCTGTTTGCGGTCGGCGGAAAAGTTGTCGGCGTAAGCCTTCAGGAAACGCCTCGGTGTCTTTGGCTCGGTGACCTGGAAGGCGATGCCATGCTTGCGCGCGTAGGCGACGGCGTCCTCACGGGTCTCGAAGGTCAGACGCACCTGCGCGCTGGTGTCGTCGGTCAGGGTCCACCCCATAAGCGGGTCGGGAATGCGCGCGGACGCAGGCGCGAACTCCAGAACCCACTCCCTGGCGCGCGCCTTGCCGGACTGCATGGCGGTCTTCGCCGGACAGAAAACACGCGCGATCATCTCGGTCCCCGTTCGTCCTGCCGGCTCTGGTCGGGGCGGCGTGATTCGAACACGCGACCCTCTGCTCCCAAAGCAGATGCGCTACCAGGCTGCGCTACGCCCCGAAGAGCGCCGGCTCGAACTGGCGATAGCCGTCTTCGGGAGAAACCGCAATCAGTCCGCAGGCTTGCGCATCAGTTTGAAGACGCCGCTGGCCCGCACAATGTCTGACCTTGCGGCGTAAGCGCGGCCCTCGACGAAGGCGACGTCTCGTGTCAGCCGGGTGACGCGGCTCTCGCCGAACACCCACTCGCCCACCCGAGCCATGTGCAGGAAATCGATGCTGAGATGAATGGTCACGCTGGATCGACGGGAAGCTCGCCAGACAGCTGCGGCGAGCAGACCGTCCATGAAGGAGGTCAGCATGCCCCCATGAACCAGACCAAGCCCGTTGGCGTGCCGCGGCAGGGCGAAGAAGGCGTGCTCTGTGGCCTCCCCCTGCGGATCGCGGTGGAAATAGGGACCGTTATGCGTGGAGTAGGGCCCCCGGGTGGCCGAGACCACAAAGCCGGGCGGAGGAATGACGACGGGCTCGTCGGGGGCTTCAGCACCGGCTCTGCGAGTCATGGGCGGTCTCTGAAGATCGGAAACTCAACCTTGTCCCCTGGCTTGAGGCCGATCTGAGCCGCCCGGCCGCCCGCCAATTCCAGAACCCCAAGGATCGGTCCTCCGGCAGGTCGGGGCGTCTCGTCAAGCGGTCGGGCATTGCGGATGATCGAGCGCACGACGCCGTCCTTCCGGATGTAGATGATATCCAGGGGGATCAACGTATTTCGCATCCAGAAGGCGGCGTCAGGCCGTTCCCTGACGAAATCGAACAGCATTCCACGATCCGGCGCCAGGCTCCTGCGACACATCAGGCCCAGCTCGCGCTCCCGATCGGTATCGGCCACCTCGACCAGGAATTGGAAACGTCCCTTTTCCGTGGACACCGTCAAGGGACGGAGAGGCTTAAGTTCTGGGTTGCCGACGCAGTTTGCCGCCGCCGGAACTGACATGCAGAGCAAACCTAGGAGCCACAGACACAGAAGCGCGCTTCGCATACTCCGCCCTTAGACCCAGCCGGTTCCCGACGCCAGTCAGATCAACTGAACTTCTGCGACGACAAGGCCCTTCGGTCCGTTTCCAAACCGGACCATCAGATCCTCGCCCGGCTGGAGATCCTCTATCCCGGCGCGACGCAGGGTTTCGATGTGGACGAAAATGTCCCCGGACTCCACCTCGCGGACCACGAAGCCGTATCCCTTGGTCCGGTTAAACCACTTGACCTTGACGCGCTCGAGGGCGCCCTCGGGTGAAGGCGACCGACCGCCAGCTCCGGACCTGGGCGCGTAAGCTGCGCGGTGGCCACGATCAAAGCTGTCCCGCCCCCTGGCGTACCCATAACCGGCGCCCTCGCGCTCCCTTCTGAAACCTGCGTCCCGGTCCGGGCGCCGCTCCTGGGAGGGCTGGGCCGTGCTGTCGTCGAAGTCATGGATTTCAGAGACCTGCCATCCCTTGGGTCTGCGCACGACCGAGCACGAAAGGGTTGCACCCTCCGGGGCCACCTCTCGTCCCACGCCTCGCAGGGAAGTCACGTGGATGAGCACGTCCTTGCGATCTGTAAGTTCAGGCTGGTCAGGAACGATGAAGCCGTATCCCTTTCCACCATCGAACCATTTTACTCGCCCACTGATCCTGACCGAAGATTCGTGGTCGTCATCAAAACCGTAACCGGACATGGCCCCCTCTCGTCCGACTGGCCGGAGTTCCGAACCGAAACCCTCAGCATCGAAGTCTTTTCTTGTCTGTTACCCGGCGTCAATGGCCCTTTTTGGTCCACAAACCGAGTGACACCACTTTGCTCATTCCGGTTTCACACACTGAGGGCGAGAACATATCCGCAGGGGCGGCGACAGGCCTCTGGTCCGGAGCAGCGCTCGTGGCGCGCCCTCAAGTCCACGGAATGCGACGCGTTGCCCCTGAGGGGCGGGGCCAGGTCGCAATACGGAGCCGCCTCCCACGCTTCGGTTCATCGGCGGAAACAGCGCACATCTGATCGCGGCTGAGCCCGGAAAGAAAGGGCCGGAGCAACCCACCTCAGGTCGTCTGACGGAGGCCCCCGTCTCCACGACCCAGCCCCGACGGGGCGGATCGCGGATCTGGAGGGATATGGCCAAAAGCTGGGCGCCGGGATCAGAACCTGGCCTGCATTCCGAACTCGAACACACGGCCCAGCGGATTTTGGGTCATGTAATCGTAGTTGTACTGGCTCTTGTAGAAGGGCGGCTGGTCGTCGAACACGTTCTTGACAGACAGGGTGGCCGTCCACTTCTCTCGGAAGTTCATCCGGTAGGTGAAATCATGCACCCAGCGGTCGTCGCGCTGGAGGCGACGGCCGGCCACCACCGCGTTCACGTCATCAGTGCCCTTCCAGTACCGGGTGGTCCAGCGCAGGTTATGGTCGCCGATCTCCCAGTTCGCGAAGAGGTTGCCGCGAAGCCGAGGGTACGAATAGAAGGCTGACAGGAGTTCTGACTTGCCCGCCCGGTTCAGCGCCGGGTCGAACACAAAGTTGGTCCCCAGCAGCAGGGCGGCTCCCCGCTTGTAGTCGCTGAGCACGCTGGCGTCGCCACCCACCGTCAGGTCGCCATTGAAGATGTTCGACCAGGAGTAGGAACCGTTCAGGTCGATGCCGGTGATATCCGTGTCCGGGCCGTTGATCACATTGTTGCGAACCGAAAGGAAGTTGTTCGGGTGGCAGGTCGGAACGGCCTGGCCCCCGTAGAGCGTCGTATTGACGGTCTCAGTGCCGAAACGGAACCTTTCGAAAAGCGCAGCGCTCCCGCATTGCCATGTGGCGGGGTTCGCACCCGGGAAGATGGTCCCGTAGATCCGCGCCGGGGTCTCTGTCGTGATCTCCTTCTTGAAGGCGAAACTGAAGACGTCGATCTGACCCTGGAAGGCGCCGACCTCAAAGAGGAAGCCGATATTGAAAGTGTTGGCCGTCTCGGGTTCGAGATTGGGGTTTCCGAAGGTCTGGACGGGGCGATAGAGCGGCGCGCCGCTGACCGGGTTTGAGAACTGCGCCTGGATGAAGCCAAAGCCCGGATCAAGCGCCGCGACGGGGGGCGCCCGGAAGGTGGTGCCCGCCGAACCGCGCACCGCAAACCATGGCGTAACCTGCCAGCGGATAGACGCCCGCGGATTGGTCGTGTCCCCGACATTGCCGCCATAGCGTTCATTCCGAATGGCCAGGCTCGCCGTCACCGTGTCGAGAATAGGCAGCTGAAGCTCTCCGAAGAAGGAGACGACCTGCCTGTCGACATCGCTCTCTGTGCCCGAGCCGATGAAGGAGAACGGACCGCCACCGGGGACGGCGCAGGTCGGCAGGCCATCACCATAGGGCTGGCTGTCGACGCAGGGGGTGGCCGCGCCATCGAAGTTGGTCGAAAGCGCGATGGTGCGGTCGTTAAATCGCCACTGGGTCCCGACGGCCCAGCTGATGGGTTCATCCGTCCACAGTCTGAAATCACCGAGATCGCCGGCAAGCTGGGCCTGGGCGGTCGCCAGCTGCTGGGTCGTGGTGTTGACTGCGTCGTCCTGCAGCCATCTCCACAAGGCCGGATCGATCGCCGGCCCCTGCTTCAATCCGGTCGCCTGACCATAGTTGGCTCCGTTGATGCTGGACTTCTGGATCGAGTTGGCGAAGGGGTTCAGGTATTGGCACGGCCCGGCGCCGGGCGTGCCGGTCGACGGGTTGCAACCCGGCCCGCCCAGTCCGCGCAGGGCAAGCTGGATGCGGTTCACATACCGGTCAGGGGTCCTGTTGACCTGCTCGGCGCGCATGTAGTTGAGCGAGGTACGCC